>JBIIOL010000129.1:0-8077 GCA_044336965.1 Pirellulales bacterium
CTGAACGGGAGGCCGACGCGATCGCGCGGCTGGTCGCGGACTACCAGCGGCCTTTCGATCTCGAGCATGGGCCGCTCGTCCGGGGTTGCGTTGTCCGCCTTTCTTCCGAAGAGCATGTCGTTGCCCTGTTCATGCACCATACGATCTTCGACGGATGGTCGATGGGCGTCTTCCATGGCGAACTCGCGGCATGCTACGAGGCATGGCGTGACAGCCGGGAGCCTGCCCTCGAGACGCTCCCCATCCAATACGCCGACTTTGCGGCCTGGCAGACCCAGTGGTCACGCGACGGCGAGGCGGTCGAGCAGGAGGATTACTGGCGGAGGCAACTGGCACATGCTCCGGCGCATCTCGATCTGCCGACGGACAAGGCCCGCCCGTCAGCCGAGTCGTTCCGTGGTGCGATGGCATGCAGGCCGCTCGAACCGGCGGTCGTTGACGGCCTGGCGATGCTCGCGCAGCGGGACGCATGCACCCCGTTCATGGTCCTGTTGACGACGTTCGCCGCGGTCCTCGCCCGGTGGTGCGACGTCGAGGACATGGTCGTGGGCACGCCGATGGCGGACCGCACCCGCCGCGAGACGGCCGCCATGATCGGGTGCCTCGTCAACACGCTGGCCATCCGTATCGACCTGTCGGGCAACCCTTCTTTCCGGCAGTTGCTCGCTCGCGTCCGGACCACCGCGCTCGGGGCCTTCGCCCATGCAGACCTGCCCTTCGACCGCGTGGTTGAACGGCTGGAGACTCGCCGCGATTCTGCACGAGCGCCGGTGTTTCAGGTGATGTTTGCCTGGCAGGACGAAAACGATGCCATGATGCGACTCCCCGGACTCCAGACCGATAGTCTGCGGTTCGACGGCGGCGTGTCGCATTTCGATATGACGCTGTTCGCGGTGCAACGCGGTCAGGGAATCGAACTCCGCCTGGAATACGCCACGGACCTGTTCGAGGATGCCACGGCCACGCGGCTGCTCGACGGTGTGGTGGCCCTGCTCGCCGCGGCCACTGCCACCCCCGATGCGCCGATCAGCCGGATGCCGATGGCGAGCCCGCGGGAGCAGGCCGCGGCAGTCGCTCTGGGGGCAGTCGCGGGCCCAGGGGTTCTCGATGCCACGCTCGACGAACTGTTCGCGGCGCAGGCGGCGCAGACGCCGGCAGCGGTCGCCGTCTCCTGTGACGGGCATCGCCTGACGTATGCCGAACTCGCGTCTGAGGCTGGACGGCTGGCCAATCACCTGCTGGCCAGCGGTGTTGAGCCCGGCAGCTTCGTGGGCATCCTTTTGGATCGCTCGATTGACTTCGTCGTGGCAGTGCTGGGCATCCTCAAGGCGGGGTGTGCGTATGCCCCGCTGCCGGCCGAGTATCCAGCCGAACGACTGGCGTTCATGATCGCCGATACGCGGATGCCAGTGGTGGTCACGGAGCGGAGGCTGGCCGACCGGCTTCCTGCGGATGGTGTCGGGAAAGTGTTCATGGCAGACGATGAGCCGTGGCGGCAGGCGTCGTCTGCGGCCGATGCCGGATCAGCCGCTGCGGCCAATGTCAGTGCTGAGAGTCCTGCGTATGTGATGTACACGTCCGGTTCGACCGGCCGGCCCAAGGGGGTCGTGGTGCCGCACCGGGCCGTGGTCCGGCTGGTGACGGGCCAATCGTATGCGCCGTTTGGTCCGGAGTTGCGGACACTGCTCGTGGCACCGACCGCGTTCGACGCCTCGACCTTCGAGCTCTGGGCCCCACTGCTCCACGGCGGCACCTGCGGTGTGTTTCCCGACCCGCACCCCGATCTCGACAGGCTCGGGCAGGTGATCCGGGAGGAGCGTGTCAACTGTCTTTGGCTCACGGCCGGGCTCTTCAATCACGTGATCGACTCCAGTCCGGAGATCCTTGCGACGGTGGGCCACGTGCTGACCGGCGGCGATGTGCTGTCGGTGCCGCACGTGCGCAGGGCGCTCTCCCTGCTGCCCCAGACCCATTTCATCAACGGCTACGGGCCCACCGAATCGACCACGTTCGCCTGCACGCATCTGATTGGGCGCGATGAAGCGTTTCCTCATGGAACGGTGCCGATCGGTCGGCCATTGGCCAACACGAGCTGTTTCATCGTGGACGAGTCGCTCCAGCCTGTGCCGATCGGCGTGCCGGGCGAACTGCTGATCGGTGGCGCCGGGCTGGCGCTTCGCTATCTGAACCAGCCGGACCTCACAGCGGAGAAGTTCGTTGCAGACCCGTTCTCTCCAATACCCGGGGCGAGACTCTACCGTACGGGCGATCGCTGCCGCTGGCTCACGGACGGGGCGATCGAGTTCCTCGGTCGGCAGGACGGGCAGGTGAAGATCCGCGGCCATCGTGTCGAACTCGGGGAGATCGAGGCCGCGTTGGCATCCCTTGCTGGCGTGGATCAGGCGGTGGTCGTGGTCTGCGAGCGCGACCAGGCTGGTGGTGTCACACAGAAAGGATTGCGGGCCTGCGTCGTGCCCCGGTCCGGGGCGATGCTCAATGTCTCGGAATTGCGCGGGGATCTGGTCAGACGCCTGCCGGAGCCGATGGTGCCTGGAGAGTGGCTCGTTCTCGAGTCACTGCCGCTGACGGAGAACGGCAAGATCGATCGTGCCGGGCTCGCCTCTGCACCGGTGGTAGCGCGGCCCGCCGGTGCACCGCCTCATGGGCCGGAGGAAGCCGCCATCCCGCGAACGCTCCTCGAACTGGAGATCGCAAGGATCTGGCAACGGCTCTTTGGCCGCGATCAAATCCCACTCAACGCGGACTTCTTCGAGCTGGGGGGGCACTCGCTCATGGCGGCGCAGTTGGTGGTCGAACTCGAGCCGCTGCTCGGGCGTCGCGTCCCGATCGCCTCGTTGTTCAGGGCGCCGACAGTCGAGTCGCTCGCCGAACTCCTCTCCGGCGAGCCATGGGCGCCGGCCTGGCAATCGCTCGTGCCGCTGCAGCCCGAGGGATCCCGCCGCCCATTGTTCATGATTCATGGGCTGGGAGGTGATGTCTTCTGGTATCAGCCGCTGGCGCGGCTGCTTGCACCCGATCAGCCCGTCTACGGTGTGCGGGCCGCCGCTCGTGCTGGCTGCCAGGAGAACAGCGTGCCGGACAATGAGACCGTCGAAGCCATGGCGGCAGACTACGTCCGGGAAATCAGGGCTCTCCAGCCGGAGGGGCCGTATCGCGTCGGCGGGGCATCGTTGGGCGGTTGGATGGCCTATGCGGTGGCCGCGGCTCTGCGGAGCCAGGGGCAGCCCGTGATGCTCCTGATCTTTGACACGTATCCGAATTGCAGGGTGCCGCGGTCGGCAGTCGGCGTGAAGCTGCTGTTGAATGTCCTCGTACAGATATCGCATCTCGGCCTCCACTGCCGGCGGATGTCCGCCCTGCCGGTTCATCAGTGGCTACGGTACATTGCGTGGCGGATCGGGCGTCGTGTCGCGCCGTCGATGGTACCCGCATGGAGAAGCGGTTTGGAGGCGGTGCAGGATGATGCGCTCCCCTCCACCGTCTCCGGTGATCGCTATGTCCGGGCTGTCGCACGCTACTCCGCTCGCAGCATCGAAGCCCGCTTGGAACTGTTTCTGGAACGGGCTCCCCTCGTGCCGTCGCTCATTGCATGGGCGCAAACCCGGTTCTGGAGAGGTCTTGTGCAGGGCCCGATGAACGTACACCGGCAGTCGTGCGAACACTTGAAGATGCTGTCCTCGGACAACCTTCCCGAACTGGTGGCAATCGTGAACGATGTTCTTGCCGACGAGCATCGGCCGGAGACCACGGTCGGCGGCAGGCCGTAAACGGTGTATCGTGATGGAGCTATGTTTCAAGCCTCCCGCCAGACCGTGCGCTCGTCGATGTCGCCATCCTGGCGACTCTTGTGGCGGCCATCCTGGTGGTGTGCGCCGGGGTTGCTCCGGCTGTTCGTTGGCATCGACCTGCGGCGGCCCGCATCGTGGATCACGCTCGCCATGGGCGTCTGGGTGGGATGGTGGTGTGCAACATCAACCGCGGCAGGCAGCAGCATCGCCATGCTGTCGGTCGCCGTGCTGGCAGTCGCGGCGATCGGTGACGTTCCGCTGGCGGTTTGTCTTCCGGCTGGCCGCGGCCAGCTGCTCTTTTGGTGTTGCGAGCGGGCCGCCTGGCCGCTCGTCGGAATGATGCTCGGCATCCTCGCCGGCGGCGGCGGTATGCCGTCTTTCGAAAGCGTGCCCGCGGCGACGGCCGGTGCCCTGCTGGCCGCCGTCACCACGGTGGCCAGCAGGCTTTCCGGAGCCAAGGCCGCCGACGCCGCCAGCCTCGCGCTCCTGATGGCTGCGGCGAGTGCGGCCGCCAGCGTCGGGCTTGCACCGCGACTGGGAGGGAGTTGCATCGGCGGCATGGCGGCGTGGCTCTTGGTCGGTGGTCTTGTCTGGGCATGGTCGCGATCGCAACGGACGGCGATCGAGGCGATCCTGCCGGGAGCGCATCGCGCCGGGCATGCCGCCGGCGGTGATGTGCTGCATGTCGACGCCCTCCCCGCCAATGGCCCGCTGCGGCAGGCGCTCTCCCGGCTGGCGATGGTTGTGGCGCTGGCGGCGATGGCCGGCTGGCTCGTGCTCGAGCCTGCGATCGATCCAGCTGTTGAAGGCTTGCCTGACCACGTTGGCCAAGATGGCCTTTGGGATCGGCTGGTGCAGGTGCACCAAGCGGCCACGGCGTGGGCCCTCTTCACGGCGGCGTGGTTCATCGCCCTGGCGGTGCCGCAGGCGACGCTCCAGGATGGGATGGCCGGGGCCCGGGGATGGGAGCATCTTTTTCGCACAGCGGCTCATGTGCGGCACGACTCCGCTGCACGGTGGTGGGGCATCTGGAGTCTGCGACCCGGTCCCGTGCGGTTTGCCGGCGGTGTCGCCCTGTCGCAGGCGGCGATCCTCGGCTGGCCGGTGCTGGTGTGCGTGGTGCTGTCGTTGCCCACGCCGGCCGCGGCCAGACTGCCGCTGTGCATCGTGATCGGGCTGGCAGTGGCAGCGATCGTTGTCATGGCTCTCTTCGCGGTCGGCGCTGCTGTGCACGCCTCTCGGGAGACCACCTTTGCCGCCACACTTGCGATCGCGGTTGCCATTGCGGTCGGCGCTCTCACGATCGCCACAGGGGCCATGCTCCCAGACCGTCAGCCTGCTCAGCCGGGCTCGCCCATTCTTCCCAGCCTCGCTCCGCTTGCGCTGCAACGACTCCGCGGTGGTTGACTGGGGGATTTTGTATTGCTTGAAACCCGAGCCGCCTGCGAGACTTCGCAATCGGGGTTGAGAAAGCGTGCCGGGAAGAACGATAGAAGAGATTCGTAGCGATCGTGCGGCTTGCGCCCAGGCGGCGTGCAAACTCTCAAGGAGTGTTTTTCGTGGACGGAACCACCTGCCATCACCCGATTCGTTCCTTCCACCGCGTCCTACGGGTCACGGCCACCGTGGCCGTTGCGCTTGGCACGGTCCTGTCGGGCCCCATGCTGCCCTCTGGCGTAGCCGCCGCTGCGGAAGCCTTCCCGCCGAGCGAGAAGATCTTCCCCGCCACGACCAGAGGCTGGGTGAGCATCTCCCACGGGCCGGAATTCCGCCAGCGTTTCAACCGCACGCAGTACGGGCTTCTGCTCAAGGATCCGAGCATGAAACCGTTCATCGAGAGCGTCCGCAAACAGCTTGAAGGCTCCAACAGCGGCCGCCTTGGCCGGCTCGGGCTCACGCTCGACGACCTGCTCGAGGTCGCCGGTGGCGAGTATGCCCTGGGCGCGGTTGAGTCGCCCGCTGGCAAACTGGCCACAGTCGTGCTGGTGGACGTCAGCGGTCGCGATGCGGAGGCCCGCGGCCTTGTCGACAAGATGAACCAGCGAATGGTCGAGCAGAAGGGCACGAAGGTCGCAAACAACGGCGGCGGCCCGCTGACCGTCTACCAGTTCGCAGCTTCTGAAAACTCCGGCCGGACCGGCGAGCAGCGGGTTGCCTTCGCGCTCGCCGGCAGCACGCTCATCGTTGGCGATGATCCCGCCCTCATTACGCAGGTCATGGGCACGCTCGGCCAGGGCCGTGGCGACTGCGTGGGCTCGCTGCCGGCCTTCGGCGCCGTCATGGGACGTTGCCAGAGCCAGGTGCCGGCGACGGCCGCCGCGGTTCGCTGGTATGTCGATCCGCTCGCGTTTGCGAAGTCCTATCAGGCCACGAACCCCCCGCGTGAGAAGCGGAAGGGGCCCGACTACGTGGCGATCATCGGCCGACAGGGCTTCGACGCCGTGAAGGGGGCGGGTGGTGTGGTCGTGTTCGACGACGGCGGCCATGCGATGCGTCATCACACGATGGTCTATGCGCCACCGCTGGCTGGCCGGCAGCCGTTCACGGCCGATCGGTTCGATCGCGCCGCCCGCATGCTGCAGTTTCCCGACGTGGAGGCGATCGCTCCGCAGCCGTGGGTGCCGAGAGGTGTCGCGGGCTGGACGTCGCTGCAGTTCGATATCCGCAACGCGTTTGTGAACGCCGAGTCGCTCGTGGACGACATCGTCGGCGAGAAGGGTGTCTATGACGACGTGATCGCCTCCGTGAAGGAGGATCCGGACGGTCCGCAGATCGATCTGGAGAAGGATCTCGTCGCCTGTCTGGGCAGCCGCGTGACGCTGATCACCGACCATGCCACGCCGATTGGCACCGACAGTGAGCGGATGGTGATCGCGGTGGAGGCGGTCGATCCCGCGCGGGTCGCCGCCACCGTGGGCAAGAGCATGTCGATCGATCCCGACATGGCCAAGATCGACGTGCAGGGCAACGTCGCCTGGGAACTCATCGATCGGTCGATGGCGATTCCGCAACTCGAGGTGGAACTGCCCGGCGGCGCCGTGCCCCATGCGGATAACGATGACGATGCCCATCGTCGCCGTTCAAAGCTCCGCGACCGCGAGGAGAAGCTCCTGCCGCACTCGGTGGTGACCGTGGCCCACGGGCACCTGTTCATCGCATCGCATCGCGACATTCTCGAGCGCGTGCTGGCCACGAAGGGGGATGTCGAGGCCCTCGGTTCGGCCGCCGACTACAATCAGATCGCCACGGAGTTGAACCGGCTGTTGCCTGGCAGGGCCGCGACGCGGTCGTTTACCCGCGAGGAGGAGTCAATCCGTCCCGCCTATGAAATGCTGCGGCAGGGCTCGATGCCCAAGTCGAAGAGTCTCACGGGGCAGGTCCTCAATGGCATCCTTGGTGACGGCAAGCCCGGCACGGTGCGGACGCAGCGGTTGGACGGCAGCACGCTTCCCGATTTCGAGATGGTGCGGCGGTATTTCGGCACGGTCGGCGTGGGGATGCAGTCCCTTCCCGACGGCTGGTACATCACAGGGATCACGCTGCCGCGGAGCCAGCAGGAGCCCGAAGTGGCCCGCCGGCCGGTCGCTCCGCCGCAGTAGGCGGTCACGGCACCGTGGTGGGTCGTCGCGCCGATGCGCGGCGGCCTCGGACCGCTTCGGCCAGCCGCTCGAGGAGCCGCACGCTCTCGTCCCAGCCGAGGCAGGCGTCGGTGATCGACTGGCCGCGGGCGAGATCCCGGCCCGGCACGAGATCCTGTCGGCCACCCACGAGGTTGCTCTCCACCATCACCCCCACGATCCGGTCCTCGCCCGACTCGAGCTGGGTGGCGACGGCGTCGGCCACGGCTAGTTGCCGCTCGTGCTGCTTCGACGAGTTGCCGTGCGAGGCGTCGATCATCAGCCGGGCCGCGAGGCGGTTGCGAAGAAGCTCGTCGCAGGCGGCTGCGACGCTGGCGGCATCGTAGTTGGGCTCCTTGCCACCGCGGAGGATGATGTGGCAGTCGTCGTTACCCTTTGTCGACACGATCGCCGTGTGGCCCCCCTTCGTGACCGACAGAAAGTGGTGGGGCTGGCGGGCGGCGAGCACCGCCTCCGCCGCGACCCGCACGTTGCCGTCGGTGCCGTTCTTGAAGCCGACCGGGCAGGAGAGGCCTGAAGCGAGTTCACGATGCACCTGGCTCTCGGTGGTACGGGCGCCGATGGCCCCCCAGCTCACGAGGTCGGCGATGTATTGCGGCGTGATCATGTCGAGAAACTCGCAGCCGGCGG
>JBIIOL010000130.1:0-8073 GCA_044336965.1 Pirellulales bacterium
GATCGCGTCGATCTCGGCGTAGAAGTTGTCGCCGAAATGCAGTGACAGGGCGGCGGCCCTCACGCCGTCGCCAAAGAAGCCGCCGAGCGGTTCGACGAGCCCGGCAAGCGGACCGGCCATCAGGGGCCTGCCGTCTGTCATCAGGTAGTTCGGCGATCCCAGCAGCGTGAGATGTCGGGTGCGGTCGAGCATGCCGACGAGCTGCTCCAAGTCCTGCGGCAGGCTCGCCACGAGTGCGTCACCGTCGTTCCCCGGTCCGGCGGACCGGGCCACGACCATCGGCTCCATGAGTCCAGCCGGTGCCATCACGAGCACGCGGCCCTCCTCCGCAGCGGGCAGCCAGTAGGAAAGCTTCTGGCCCACATGGACCTTCTCACCGTCAATATTCTTCTCGACCGTCTCACCCCAGGCCTTCGCCTGCGCGTCGGCATCGTTCCAGAGCGGTGACGGGTTGCGGAGATGCACCGTCCAACCGGCGACCGCCTCCTCGGCGTCCATTCCCGAATCGCCACCGCCGGCCTGCCAACCAGCCTGAACGAAGACGACATCCTCCAGCCCGCAGCCGCAGAGCCTGTTCAGGATCGCGAGCGCCGCGGCCACGCGGGGGCCGAGTGATTTGACGAACTGCCGGCCCTCCTCGTCGGCCACGATCTCGGCGGGGCGGGCGAGGAGCATCAGCTGGGAGCCCGGCGGCAGATACGCGAGCGATGGTGGCCGGCCAGCGGTGGGGGATGCCCAGGGCAGGTCGTTGGAATCGACGATCTGCACGGCCGCTTCATGCTTCTGCTGCGCCTCGGGAGCGTGGATGTCGGCAGGCTCCTCGCGACGGTCTTCAGCCTTTTTGTCCGTGTGTTTGCGAGTCTCGTTTTTGGCAACGGCGCCGGGGTCTTCAGGGGCGTGCTCCTGCTCCTGCTTCTGCGGAGCAGGAGCAGAACCACTCCGCGACAGGGCGATGGCCAGCACCAGTGCCACGAGCCCACCGGCCACGCCCATGCCAATCATGCCGAGCCGAGTGGCCCGCTTGCGGGCGGCGTTGGTCGCCAGTTCGGTGGCCGAGGGCACCGTCTGCCCAGACTTGACCGCCGTCGCTGGAAACGACGGCGCGGCCCCGATCGGTGTCACACTGGTCGGCGGCACGCCGGCCGGTGCCGATGGCGTGACGACGCGGGCTGGTGGCACAACTCCTGGACCGCTCGAACCCACGGCAGACTTCTGCGGCGGCGGCAGCGAGCTGGAAACGGGCGGCAGTCCCATGCAACCCGCCAGAGCATCCGCCGCCTCGGCTGCGTCGGGATAGCGGGTCGCCGGATCCCGGGCCACGAGATAGGAGACGAGTGTGGACAGTTCGACAGGCACCTGCGGCGGGCCCAACGGCGGCGGGCCGACGAATGCCGCTTGCGACAGCGTGCGTTGGGCGTCTCCCTGCCAGCATGGCGGCACGCCCGTGAGCAGGGCATGGAGCATGCAGCCGAGCGCATAGACGTCGCTGCGTTCGTCGCTGAAGCGGTCCGGAAGCATCAGCTCGGGAGCCACGAACGAGGCCCGGCGGCCGAGAGCAACCACCCGTTCGGTGGCATCGATCGGCGTCTGCGCCGGCACGGCGTGCGGGTCGCCGGCCAGCGGAACCTGCAGGAGCCGCACCCGACCGGTGCGTTCACCCGCTCCGGGGCTCGCCGGCTCGCGGCGCAGGGCGTCGAGCGACAGACCGCCATGCACGGCGCCGCGCCGGTGCAGTTCGGCCACCGCCGTGACGATCGGGAGCATGAGCTGGCATGCCTGCACCGGCGGCAACGGCCCGAGGCGGGCCAGTTCATCGGCCAGCGACAGTCCGTTGACGTCCTCGCAGACGATGAACCGATTGCCATGCGACTCGTCCAGAGCCCAGGTCTTGCTGAGGATCGGGTCGACGGCGTCGTGGGCGATCGTCGTCCGCCGCACGACCTCGGTCCATACATCCACCCGCTGACAGAGTTTGCGGTCGAGCAGCATCAGGCACACGGACCGGCCGGACGGCTCGTGCCTCCCGCGAAAAAGCCGTCCGGGGCCGTCGTTCTCCAGCCGCTCCATGAGCCGGTAGTCGCCCATGAAAAATGGACCCGAATCGCCATTGAGCAACCGTCGCCCCTGCCACTTCGTCAGGACTCCACGCTGCACGAGCCATTTGGCGATCGCCGTCGTGACGGCATCGTTGCCCGTTGCCCGCTGTCCCGCCGTCTCCCGGGCGTGCTCGCGCCGCAGCGTGGCGAGCACGTCGGCGGCCACCAATCGGCTGGCGGCCACGAGCTTCCAGAAATCTTCAGGAGCGGGGGTGGGCATGGTGGGCTGTATCGCCGGAAGGATGGACGGAGATGATACCCCATAACCGCCGCCGACATCTGCGCGCGTGAGAGTCCGGCGAGAATTTCGCCAGGCATTTATTTTCGGCGGGCGGATAAACTGCGGTCCGCCACGGCACTCGCGACCGGGGACCGGGCATCAGGAGAACCATCGCACCATGCGGTCCAGCGAAGCCATCGGCATCTACTTCAACCGGGCTGCCGACCAGCTCGATCTTTCCGACAACATCCGCCGCCTGCTGCTCACGGCCAAACGCGAGGTGCAGGTGCAGATTCCAGTCGAACTCGACTCGGGCGAGGTGGCGACTTTCATCGGCTACCGAGTTCAGCACAACAACGCCCGCGGTCCGATGAAGGGGGGTCTGCGGTACCACCCACATGTCGACCTCGACGAGGTACGGGCGCTGGCGTCGCTGATGACCTGGAAGACGGCGGTGGTGGACATCCCCTACGGCGGCGCCAAGGGCGGTATCTCGGTCGATCCGTCCCGGCTCTCAACCCGCGAACTCGAACGCGTCACACGGCGGTTCGTCGACGCCATCCACGACCTCTTCGGTCCCGATGTCGACATTCCGGCGCCCGACATGGGCACGAGCCCCGAGGTGATGGCCTGGATCATGAACCAATACGACAAGTATCACGGCTTCTCCCCCGCCTGCGTCACCGGGAAACCGGTGGAGTATCACGGCATTCCGGGCCGCGACGAGGCGACCGGCCGCGGCGTCGGCAGCCTGACGCTCAAGCTCCTGAGCCGGCTGGGCCGCCGCATCCCCGGCACGCGGGTCGCCATCCAGGGCTTTGGCAACGTCGGCTCGCACACGGCCCGCTTTCTCCACGACGCGGAGTGCCGGATCGTCGCGGTGAGCGACGCCACCGCGGGCTTTCACAGGGCCGACGGCCTCGACGTGCTCGAACTGCTCCGCTACTCCCAGTCCCATTCCGGCCGGCTCGAGGGATATCAGGGCGCGGATGTGCTCACCAACGCCGAACTCCTGGCCCTCGACTGTGACGTGCTCATCCCGGCGGCGCTCGGCGGCGTGCTGCACAAGGGCAACGCGGAGGCAGTGCGGGCCCCGATCATCATCGAGGCGGCCAACGCCCCGACCGAGCCCGAGGCCGACGAGATCTTCGACCGCCGCCAGATCACGGTCGTGCCCGACATCCTCGTGAACGCCGGCGGCGTGACGGCCAGTTGGTTCGAGTGGGTGCAGAACAGGCAGCACTACCAGTGGGGCATCAATCGGGTGCGGCAGGAACTCGACCGCATCCTCGGCGAGGCGTTCGAACACGTATGGCAGCTCGCTTCGTCACGGCAGGTGACCCTGCGGACAGCGGCCTATATGCTGGGCGTCGGCCGCGTGGGACGGGCAACCGTCCTGGGAGGAATCGAATGACCGCCGTCGACGGACTGAACGCCGAAAGACTGAAGGCGATCCCGCTCCTGCACGGGTTCAATGCCACCGATTTTTCGCAGATCCTCGACGTGATGAAGCAGGTCACGTTCGACCCTGACCGGCTGATCCTCGAGCAGGGCGGCACCAGCCGCGATCTCTGGATCCTGCTCGAGGGCACGTGCGAGGTGTCGCGACGCGTGGATCCGTCCCGATCCGACTCGAAGCGTGTGGTGCTCGCGACGCTCGAGCCCCCGGGCCATTTCGGCGACATGTCGTTCTTCAGCCCCTCGCCCCACTCCGCCGACGTGAGGGCCGTGGTGGCGGTGAAGCTGTTGCGGATCAGGCACGCCGACTACAAGGACCTCATCGACGAGGGCGTGCAGGCGGCCTACAAGCTTGCCTACAACGTCACCGAGGCGCTGGTGCGGCGGCTGCGGCGGATGGACGACTGGGTGGCGGAACTGGCCGCCTCGACGCCGGCCAACGAGCAGGCCCACCGCCCCGAGTGGCAGAGCTTCCGTGAGAAGCTCTTCGACCGCTGGAACCTCTAGCTCCCGCTGGCCGTGTCTGCCGCACGCACTGCCTCGTCCACGGCCGCGATCACCTGTTCGTGGGCCTTCTCGAACGGGCCGGGCAGGATCGCGCCGGCAGCTGCCTTGTGGCCACCGCCGCCGAATCGGCCGGCCAGAGCGCTGCAGTCGACGGCCGAGCGGCTGCGGAAGCTCACCTTGATCCGGCCGTCGGGCTGTTCGATGAGGATCGCCGCGACCTGCGTGCCCTTGACGGCCAGGGTGAGGTTGATGAGGTCCTCGGTGTCGTGGGATGTCGCGGCCGTCTCCTTGATGTCGGCGAGCCGGACGGTCGACGTGATCACCCGGCCCTCATGCGACGCGCGGGCGCTCGACAGCGTCCGTCCGACGAGGTGCAACCTGGCAAGCGTGTCCTGCTCGAACAGCTCGCGATAAATTGCCGGGGGGCTGGCCCCAGCGTCGACCATACGTGCCGCGATGCGAAACGACTCGCCCGACGTCGACGGGAAGCGGAACCCTCCGGTGTCGGTCGACAGGCCGGCATAGAGCGGCGTGGCGATCCGTTCGGTGAGCGGCACCTTCAGCCGCAGCCCGATCTCGGAGACGATCCGCGCCGTCGCCTCGGCCGACGTGTCCTTGAACCACCGGTCGCCGAGATCGTCTTCGCTGACGTGATGGTCGATCACGAGCACGCGGTCGCGCATCGACTTGAGCACCTCGCCCATCGCGCCCAACTGGGCCCAGGCGCTCGTGTCGAGCACGATAAGCAGGTCGCGGTCGGCGAGGTCGGCCGGCTTCACCTGCTCGGCCAGCGACTCGATCTTTCCGTCCGGGTCGATCCACTTCAGGGACGCGGGCGTGGCCTGCGCGTTGACGATCCGCACATGCTTGCCGAGCGCCTCGAGGATGCCGGCCATGCCCAGTTCGCTGCCGAGGGCGTCGCAGTCGGGACGGACGTGGCTGGTGAGCACCACGCGTTGGGATTGCCTGAGAATCTCCAGCAGACTGGCCCAGTCGAGTCGCATGTGGTCTCCATTCCTCTCGAAAAATGAATCCTCGTCGTGGATCTTCCATCCACGCGCGAGACAGTGGTCAGACGATGATCCGCGACTCATCCGGGATCGAGCTGACGACCTCCAGGGCTCTGGCCACGTCGGCGGTCAGTTGCGCCTTGAGGGCGTCGATCGAGTCAAACTTCTGAGTGTCGCGCAGCCGGTCGAGGAAGTCAACGTCGAGCGTGCTGCCATAGAGCGTGCCCGAAAAGCCGATCAGGTGGGCCTCGACGCTGATGCGGGTTTCTCCAAAGGAGATGTTCGGGCCGATGTGCACGGCGGCGGGATGGGTGGATCCGTCCGGCAGCGTGACGCGAGCCGCATAGACGCCGGCCGCCGGCAGCAGCGTGGCGATGTCTGAGAGGTTGGCGGTCGGAAAGCCGATCGTCGCCCCGCGTCTTGCTCCCTGCACCACGGTGCCGGTGAGCCGGTAGGGCGACGTGAGCAGCAGTGCGGCCTCGCGGACGGCCCCGGTGGAGATCAGCCCGCGTAGCCGTGAACTCGACACCGGCAGCCCATCGGCCACCACGGCCGGCACGGTCTCCAGCGTCACACCATCGCGACCGCAGAGTGTCTCCAGCAGATGGATGTCGCCGGAGCGGTTGGCGCCGAAGTGGAAGTCAGTCCCCTCCACGATGGCGCTGGCGTGAAGCCGGCCGCGAAGAATGTCGGCATAAAATGCCTCAGCGGGCAGCGATACGAGCGCCCGATCGGTGGGCTGCACGACTACCGCATCGATGCCGAGCGACCGCAGCAGGGCCGCACGGCGAGCAGGCGTGGAGAGCGGCGCGGGAGCGGCCCCCGGCCTCACCAGGGCTGCGGGATGGGGGTCGAACGTGAACGCGACGGAGGGCACGTCCAGCCGCCTCGCGGCGGCGCACACCTGGCGGACGATCGCCGCGTGGCCCAGATGCACGCCATCGAAGTTTCCCACGGTGACGGCGCAGGCCGGCGACTCGGGGGTCCAGCGACCGGAGGCTGCGGCGATGAGGGGGGGAGGAATGTCGGGCACTGTCGGACGGCGCGGGGGGGCGGTCGGAAGGCCCGAAAGTGTAGCGTATGGCGGCCATGCCACCGTGCCGTGGCGTTGCGGCCCGATGTATGATTACCTCGCACCCCACCCGAGGAATCGTTTATGGCCGCCGCAACGACCGACGACAAGCAGATTTTCCTGTCGGCCGACATGGCCTGTCGTCTGGCGGCCATCGACATCGGCTCCAACAGCGTGCGGCTGCTCGTGGCCGAGGCCCTGCGGGGCGGCACCTACCGGATCCTCGACGAGGAACGGGAGCCGACCCGGCTCGGGCGGAGTGTGTCCGAGAAGGGCCAACTCGACGACGAGTCGATGGAGCGGACCATCACCGCCCTGAGAACCTTCAAACAGATCGCCGCGGGCTACCAGGCCACGAGTCTCCGCACGATCGCCACCTGCGCGGTCCGCGAGGCCCGCAATGGCCCCGAATTCTGCCGCCGCGTCCGCGAACAGGTGGGGCTGGAAGTGGAGGTGATCTCGGGCGACCGCGAGGCACGCCTCGCCTTCTCGAGCGTGCAGAATGCGTTTGATCTTTCCGGCAAGAACGTGATCGTCGCCGATATCGGCGGCGGCAGCACCGAGGTCGTCTTCGCCACCGGCAACCTCATCGAATCGATCTTCTCGACGCCGCTGGGTGCAGTGCGGCTCACCGAACAGTTCGCCCTCGGCGAGGGGGCGGTGCCGGAAACGTTTCAGCGCGACGTCACGCGGATGGAACAGGAGATCGCCCTGTGCCTCAAGAAGCGGACCACGCGGCCGCTCTTCGCGCCGCACTTCCTCGTCGGCTGCGGCGGCACGTTCACCACGCTCGCCGAACTGGTGATGGCCGCCAAGAAGGAGGTCGACATCCCGGTCGCCGGCTACAAGGTGTCGCATGCCGAGGTGCGGCACCTGCTCGACCGGCTGCTGAAGCTGCCGCTCCGATCGCGGCGAAGCATGGCGGGCATGACACCCGACCGGGCCGACATCATCCTCGCCGGCATGTCGATCATCGACGCGCTGATGAAGCGGTTCCGCGTGAACACGCTGATGATCCACACGCGGGGCGTGCGCGACGGCCTGGTGCGGGAGATGATCGACGACGCCGTGGGCACGACGGTCGACGACCCCGCCCACCGCGATGCGGCGATCGAGCGGCTGGCCGCAGCCTGTTCGGGTGAACTGGAGCACGGGCGAACGGTGGCGCTGCTGGCTGGCCGCATCTATGATCAGCTCGCCGCTCCCTTCGAGTTGGCGTCGGGCGACCGGCTGCTGCTGGAGTGTGCCGCCCGGCTGCAGGACGTGGGTTACGTGATCAACTACGACCAGCACCACAAGCACAGCTATCACCTGATCCGCAACAGCCGCCTGCCCGGCATCCGGGCCCACGATCTGGAACTGATCGCGAACGTCGCCCGCTATCACCGCGGTGCCCATCCCAAACGGAAGCACGAAAACCTAGCCAGGCTTTCGCCTGAGGATCAGTCGCGGGTGCAGCGGATGGCTGCGATCCTCAGGCTCGCCGGCGGCCTCGACCGGAGCCGATCGCAACAGGTTCGCGACGTGCGGGTGAAGCTGGAGAATAACCGCGTGTTCGTCGACGTGGTCGCCGATCAGGAACCGCTGGTGGACATCTGGGGCGCCGAGCGGCGCAACGACCTCTTCGAAAAAGTGTTCAACCTGCCGATCACGATCCAGTGGGCCGGTGGACATGATGCGGTCGCGAGCGAGAACGGCAAGCCGGCCAAG
>JBIIOL010000131.1:0-7932 GCA_044336965.1 Pirellulales bacterium
CGCCGACAGCGCCATGGTGGTGTCGGCCGACATCGACAGCGACGTGCCGGCGGTGTAGGTCTGTGCCGCTGCGGTGGTTTTCACGGTGAGGCTGCCACTGTTAACGGTAATCGCCGCATTGCCCTTCGTTACCGAGAGCGTGTGGCCGTTGCCCACGGTCACCGTGCGGCTCCCCTGGGTGACCGTCAGGCTGGAGTTGCCGGCACTCACGGTCGTGTTGTCGTTGCCCTTGGTGACGGTGCGGGAGTCGTTCTGAAGGATCGTCGTGGTGCGGCTGCCTGACGCACAGCCGCTCTGGCCGATCGACTCGGTGACGTTGTTCCATACCGTCACCGTGCGGTTGCCCGTCGTGCAGCCCTTCTGCCCGATCGTCTCGGTGAGGTTGTTCCAGACGGTCACGCCCCGGTTGCCGCCAGCACAGCCGCTCTGGCCGATCGTGAGCGTGTCGTTGTTTTCGACCGAGCGGATGAAGTTCAGCTCGGAATGAAACGTGATCAGTTCCGAGCCCTTCGTGTCGTTGAAGATCAACTGATGCGTGTTGCTCGACGTGCCGTTGGTGGTGCTGCGGGTCTGAAAGCCGCTCTGGGAGGAGTTGGCCGGGAGCGTGAAGGAGGGCATGTTGGTGGCGTTGTAGACCACCCCCGTGATGATCGGCCGGTCGATGTTGTTGTCGAGATGCTCGACGATCACCTCCATGCCGATCCGCGGGATGAACTGCGTGCCCCACTGCGGGCCCGCCAGCGACTGGGCCACGCGGATGAAACAGGAACTGCTCTGGTTGTTTTGCCCATATCGATCCCAGTGGAACTGCACCACCACCTGGCCGTAGGTGTTGGTGTAGATTTCCGAGCCGCTGGTGCCCACCACCGTCGCCGTCTGCGTCGTGCCCATCGGCCAGGGCGTTTTCCGGGCCGGCCGAAAGGTGGTGGCGATGGGAATACAGGTGAACGTGTTCTCGTAGGTGAACACTGAATCGGCCTTCGGCGACGCCTGATACGCCCCGCGGTTTTCGGCACGGTGCGTCACGGAGGTGAGCACATACTGCTTGTTGGTCTCCGTGGACCAGGGGTGCGTCTTGATCGTGAAGCTGTAGCCGGGCGAGAACGAGCTGCAGGTGCTCCGGCCGGCGGCCTGACTGACTACCATCTCCGCCTCCTGCATCCGCACGTTGGAGATCGTCTGGCCGTTCGACGTGGCCGTGTAGCCGCCCGGATAGTCGAAGAGATCGAAGCTGCTGGCGCCGGTGTAGGGCGAGTTGCCGGCTGTCGTGACCATCAGGCTCGTCGTCGGCTGCTCGTAGTAGTAGTCGGTCTGCGCAAACTTGCCCGAGCAAAACCCGTAATCGTGCCGCCACTGCACGAGCTGCCCGGGCGAACTCGGCGACGCAAAATCCTGCACGGCCTCGACCGGAGAGTCGGTGCAGGCGGCGAACGCCGAACTGGCGTCGAAGAGCAGCATCGTCAGCGAATTCTGGGCATGCTGAAAAAAATAGGAGATGCCGTAGTATTCGCACCACCGGCTCACAAAGTCGAAATCGCTCTCCCGATACTGAACGCAATACGGCAGCGACGGGTAGGTTCCGGTGAGCTTCTGCGAGAGCGTCACCTGCGACGTGCTCCCAAGCACGGTGGAGATGATCGCCGAAATCGCCTGGTTTTGGAAAATCTTGCAGTCGGTGGTCAGCGAGGCAAACCAGAGGCCCGGCACCACCTCGGCCCGCCAACGGGTCAGCACGCCGTCATAGCCCACCCAGGAAAACCGGCTGACGTAGCCCGTGAACCAGCGCTGCGAGCCGCTGGATGTCTCGACCGAAAAGCTCACCTTCTGTCCGACGATCTGGGAGGTGGTGATGCTCGTCGAGACCGACAGCAGTTCCAGCTCGAAGTGAAACAGCCGGCCCATCTCCTCGTGGCCGGTGAAAGCCTCCAGCAGGAGCACATTGGCCCCGAGAGGCGTCGTGATCGACAGCGGCTGGCCGGTCTGCGTGTAGCTAGCCATGGTCGGCTCCGTCGGTCAACTCGAGGTTTGCCCGATCGAATAGCTCTCAGAAATCGTTCCCTGACTCACGCCCATGTTGTTGTACTTCGTGTAGGTCCACGTGGCCTGCGTATAGGTGAACGTGAGTTTTTCGCACGGAATGAGCCGTGCGGAATCCGCATCGAGTTCGAGTTCGTATCCGATGACGATGGCGCTGGAGAGCGTGAAGTTGAGGAAGGTCAGCGAGTTGCCGCTCACGATCGTGCAGAGTTCGATCGTCACCGTGGGGATGCTCTGGCCGGTGGCACAGGCATACTGAATCTTCACGGAGGCGGCGTCGACCTCCTTGAGCACCGACACCACGCCGACCGAAGTGCCGCCAAGACCGACCTGAGACTGCTGAAAGCCACCGGCCGTGCGGGTGGTCCGGGCCGAGAATTGCTGGATTCGGGTCCAGTTGAGGTGCTCGTCGTCGGTGCACTCGCCCTCAAAACTGCCCACCTGAATGTAGCCAGTGAGCGCGGAATTCATCGAACCATCGCCTCCGACAAAAACAGGTCACGGCTAGCAGGTCACCGTCAGAAAGTCACCGTCATTGGCTCCCCCCCGCCACCTGCACGGGCAGGCAGCGGCGGGGAGGAGCTGAATGACGAAAGCGGCATGAAGACCACCGCCTGACGACGATCAGGTGCCCTTCGAGCCGAGGATGAACGTGACGGGCACCGTGCCCACGACCGCCCCGGTCGAGTTGTTGAGCTGGGTGTACATCATCGACACGCCGGTGAAGTTGATCGACATCGACTCGCTGGGGAGCGGCATGCCGGTGTCGTTCCCGCTGACGGAGTAGCTCGTGATGATGGCGTTGTTGAACACGAACGACAGGTAATTCTCGGAATTGCCGCCGATCGTCGTCGTGAAGTCGAGATTCACGGCCGTGTAGAACACGCCCTGCGCACATGCCAGCATGATCTTGGGCGACGACATGTCGAGCTGCCGGCTGATCGAGCAGTCGCCGAGGGTCGTTTCGCCCTTGGTCCGCTGCTGGTCGACGGCACCGGAAGGAATCGAACGGAAAACGGGCATCGAGGCCGAATCACAACGAATCCAGCTCGGATGGATACCGTCGGTGGACTCGCCGGAAATGTCCGTCAAGTAGAGAAACAGACCCATGGGTACGTCCTTATGGAAAAACGGTGGGGAAAACGGATAGCAAGCGAGATCGACCGACGGGGCCTAACCGACGGGCCCGCTAAGGTTATCGTATTTTTTTGAAAAAAGTTGCCTGCCGCAAGATTTCCTCAGAATCTCATTCATTTTTCGACTGTTTCGCGACTGCTTGTTGGCTTTTGCCGGGGTCAGGCGATCTCGTAGCGGAATTCCCCCGTGTCGGCGGCGAGAGAGACGTGAACCGATTCGACCGGCTTTCCCTCCCCCATCCGGGCCAGTAGCCGGGTGGAAAGCTCGGGAAGCATCGAGCCGGTGAGGACATGGTCGATATTGCGGGCACCGCTGCCCACCTCGCGGCAACGATCCACCACCGCCTTGACCACGTCAGCGTGCCAGTGGAAAGACGCTTTGTAGGACGCTGCCACCCGCTTGCGGATCCCCTCGAGCTTCAGCTCGCAAATGTCCCGCATCACCTCGTCCGACAGCGGGTAGAACGGGATCACCGTCAGCCGCCCGAGGAACGCCGGCTTGAACACCTTCAGCAGATCGCCGCGGATGGCCTCCGCGAGCGGGCCTGAATCTGGACGGGTGGTCGGGTCGACGCAGAGCTTCATGATCGTGTCGGTGCCGACGTTGCTGGTCATGATGAGCACGGTGTTCTTGAAATCGATGTCGCGGCCCTCGCCGTCCTTGAGCATGCCCTTGTCGAACACCTGATAGAAGATGTCCTGCACGCCCGGGTGGGCCTTCTCCATCTCGTCGAGGAGCACCACGCTGTAGGGCCGGCGGCGGACCGCCTCCGTGAGCACGCCCCCCTCGCCATAGCCCACATACCCAGGCGGCGACCCCATGAGCAGCGACACCTTGTGCTCCTCCTTGAACTCGCTCATGTTGATGATCGTCATGTGGCTCTCGCCGCCAAACAGGAGCTCCGCCAGGGCCAGGGCTGTCTCCGTCTTTCCCACACCACTCGGACCGGCGAGGAGGAAAACGCCCAGCGGTCGCCGCGGGTCGGTGAGCCCGGCACGAGATGTTCGGATCCGCTGAGCGATCATGTCGAGGGCATGCGACTGCCCGACGATTCTCTCCTCCAGCCGCTGCTGAAGCTCCAAAACACCGCGAATTTCGTCCGAGACCATCCTGCCCACAGGGATGCCGGTCCAACTGCACACCACCTCCGCAATGGCCTGCGCGTTGACGCACGGATTGACCAGCGGCTGCTCGCCCTGAATCGCCGAGAGTTCCTGCTCGAGCGCCACCAGCCGTCTGCGGGCCTCCAGTCGCTCGGCCTCCGTCAGAGGAGTGGCAGCAGGATGTTCGTCAGGAGCGGTCGCCCGAACCGGCGTTCCCGGCACGAGCGGGGCGGCCGTTGAAGCCACGCCAGGCCTGATAAGCAGTTTGCGGATGCTGTGGATCTCTCCCACGATCCGGGATTCCCTCTCAAAGCGGGCCTCCAGCGAAGCGAGTGCCGCCTGCAGCGCCGCGCGCTGGCCTTCGAGTTCCACAATCTGCCGGCTGTGGTCCGCGCCCACGTCCTGCTCCCGTGCCAGCATGGCGATGGTGGTCGCCAGTGCATCGAGTTGGCAGCGGGCGTCTTCAATGGCCGGCGGCGTCGCCACCTGCCCCATCGCCACGCGGGCGCAGGCCGTGTCGAGCAGGCTCACCGCCTTGTCGGGCAACTGCCGCCCGGAAATGTAACGCCGCGACAGTTTGACGCTGTCGATGACGGCCTCGTCGAGAATGCTCACACCGTGATGGTGCTCGAGCATGTCGACGATACCCCGAATCATCCGGATCGCCGTCACATCGTCGGGCTCTTCCACCTTGACAACCTGAAACCGCCGGGCGAGGGCGGCATCTTTCTCGAAGTATTTCTTGTACTCGGCCCATGTGGTCGCGGCGATCGTGCGGAGTTCCCCCCGCGCCAGGGCCGGCTTGAGCATGTTGGCGGCATCGCCCTGACCGACCTGGCCTCCGGCGCCGATCAGCGTGTGGGCCTCGTCGATGAAGAGAATGATCGGCACAGGCGACTTCTTCACCTCGTCGATCACGCCCTTGAGACGGTTCTCAAACTCCCCCTTCATGCCCGCGCCGGCCTGGAGCAGGCCGAGATCGAGCGTCCGGAGCACGACCCGCCTGAGCGGTTCCGGCACGGAGCCGGCGGCGATCCGCAGCGCAAAGCCCTCGACCACGGCCGTCTTGCCGACCCCGGCCTCACCCGTGAGGATCGGATTGTTTTGGCGACGCCGCGTGAGAATATCGATCACCTGGCGAATCTCCGCCTCCCGGCCGAGCACCGCGTCGAGCTTTCCCGCTCGGGCACGCGCCGTCAGGTCGATCGTGTATTGATCGAGGTTGGGGGTGGTGGATGGGCCTTTTTGCCCAGCCCCACTGTCAACGGCGTCGGCGAGCATCTTCGCCTCGGCGCTGCTGAGCTCCGATTCGATTGATCGCGGAAACACGTTCGGCGCCGCGCGGGCCAGCACATCGGGGGCCATGAGCCGGAGCTGGTCGGAGGCGGCCAGCGCCCGGGGGGTGAGCAGTTCGTCCGACAACAGGGCCACCAGCAGCCAGGCACTCCGCACGCGTTGCTCGTTGTGATCGACGCTGGCGATCATCCATCCCTGCTTGATGAGACCGCACACCTCGGGCGAGAGCAGCGGCGGCCGGGAGTTGCCGGTCTTGAGCTGGTCGATCGCGCGGGTGAGGTCCGCCAGGAGCGAGGCGCGGTCGACCTCGAACTCCCGCAGGAGCAGGTTGATGTCGTTTCCGGGCTGCTCCAGCAGCTTCACCAGCCAGTGCTCGATCTCGACGGTAAAGTTCGTCCGCGAGAGGCAGAGTCCGGCCGCAGCCTCCAGGGCCCGCTGACAGACCGGGTTGAGCTTGTTGATCAGGGATTTCAGGTCGATGGCTACCACGGTCTCTCGCTTTCAAGCTGCTCGATCAGGAAACCTTCCATGAAGCTTTATGAACCTTCATGACCGCGGCATGGTAGCAAGACGCTGCGCCTCGCGACACGCAGGGCTCGCAGGTCGGACGGCGTCGGCTCGTTTAGTTCACGGAAAAAGCCGCATCGCTGCGATCTCGATCGGACGACCGGGACAGCAGCCAGGTCGTCCAGCCCAGTCGACTCCCAGCGGGAGAGCCGTCCGTCGCATGCTCCTCTCCCCCCAGTCGGGTCATCGGCACGGCCGCGGCCGACAGCACCGGACAGATGGAGAAGTCGAACCGCTGCCCGACATACAGCCTCGTCAGATCGCCGACGGCAGCGATCTGATGCATTCCTGGCAGGAACAGCCTGAACGCATCGAGCCCCAGCGGACCAAGATGGATGACGAACTTCGACTCCAGATCCCAGACGCGGGCCCCGGCGATGGTGTCGATGCCAAGCTGGGCATTGCAGCCCGCGGTTCCGGCACGGGTGGCCAGCCGAGTCTGGTCGGCCGGTTCCAGTCGCAGCCATTGGCCGACGAACTGCTCGACAGCCACGGGAGCATGACAGAAATCACTGAGCATCAGCTCGAGCGCCGCGGCCGAACGGGGAAACGATGCGAAATGACCCGCGTAACGAAAGACCACGGCGTCATCGACGCTCAGGCGGTTCCCCAGCCCCGGCGTGCCCAGACCGACGAGATGCGCCACCACGGCCGTGATGGGACTGCGCGGGATGGCAGACCCATGATCCCATCGCGTGGGAGTGCCACGAAGGGCGACCTGTTCCTGCTGAATCGCTGGCCGATACTTCGTCCAAGCGCTGTAGAGCAGCGAGGTGTTACGGTGCGTGAAAATATCGCAGAAGTGGAGGAACGTCAGGTCGCGGTGGGTGCGCCAGCGATCGAGCACCATCGCGGAATAGTGACTCGGCAGAACGCCGGTTGGCCCGAGCAGGCCCGAGATGGCGGTTTCAAAAGTGATGCCCCGGAGCACGGGGGCGATCGGCTCCCCGTCCTCGTTCGATGAAACAGTCTGAAATCGGGACCGCACGATCGCGCCGCCCGGAAACCCCATGCCCACGGTCGAATGAAACGTCACCCTCGCGGGTGCGGTCAGGTCGAGAACGCCAGTTGCAGGCGGCATGGCCACTCCGGCATCCCGTGCCGCCAGCCGGAGCATTTCCTGCGCCAGGCGCACGGCCTGGAAAAACTCGAACTGCTGCGGCGTGCGCGAGAGCCTGTCGATCAGATGAGCGTACGACTGCCCGACCGGGAGGGCCATGTCCATTGCTCCTTGCGATTTTCTTGTTGACGCGTCGTAGCCACCATACGCACGAAGGAATTGATTTCCACCCAGCAGCCAAGGAAGCGATCGAGCACGCTGCAGAAGAGATAGGCGGCGTGATCGGCGAATCGATCGCGATCCAGCTGCAGCATGACCTCCAACCCCTGCTCGACCGTGCCCGGTCGGTCAGGCATACGGGCGGTGATGCGCCGACTGGACACACCGGTGATGCCCTGAATCCACTGTTGTTTCTGCTCGAAGCTGCCCTCGATGTCATCGAAGAGATACAGCCGCAGGAGTTCGCGCAGCGAGGTGGCTGCGACGCCCTCGCCCTTGTCGACGAGCGACAAATGATTGAGCGAGAGATGGGAGATCAGGTGCCATGCGGAACCCTGGCCAGATGAATGACGAAGCGCCCGTGTTGGAGCCATGAGGCACTCGACGCGGCCCAACGGCCCCTGTCCATCCCGCAGCGACATGCGCGGTCGATCGACTGAAAACGGCAGTTTGTCGGGCAGGTTTCGATTGCTGCACAGCGCCGCGATATTCACAGTCAGATTGCAGACCGCC
>JBIIOL010000203.1:0-6119 GCA_044336965.1 Pirellulales bacterium
TCGGTCGGCCTCCCGCCCCGAGGCGATCCGGGGCAGCAGGCTCCCGGTAAAAATTGCCGCCATGTCGAAGCCGACGACGGCGACCACGATGCTCGCGGCCACCGCCAGCCGTGCCACCGGCGGCACGGCGCCGAGCGAGAGCAACGCCAGGCTGCCTGCAGCCACGCTGGCCATGAGGGCCGCCTTGTGTCGCTGCGTACGATCGGCCCATGCGGAGAGGAAGGGAGCGGCCGCAGCCGACACGAGCATCGCCACCGCCATCATCCACGCCCAGACCACACCACCCGAGAGGCCCCACGCCTTGTCGGCAAACACCACCCGCTCGACGTAGGCCACGACGAGCGTGATCAGCACCGTCGAGAAGGCGCTCGCCGCCCAGTCGAGCATCACCCAGGCGACGGCGGCAGAACAGCGTGGCCGTCCATCCAACGCCACCGAGGTACCCGGTTGCCGTGTCATCCAATGACTCCCTGCGAAAGTGCCGTTGAGCGAACGCCCACCGGCCATGGTATCATGAGCCCATGCGAAGCAGTATCACATCGTCACGGCGGGGACAGCCGAAGGGGGCGAAGCCGCCCGCCTCGGGCACGTTCGTTTTGCGGCTCGATCCGCGAGTCCATGACGTATTACGAAACGAGGCGGCGTCTGCAGGCACCTCGCTCAATGACTGGTGCGGCCGCATGCTCGCCGCGCCCAGTTGCGGTGGCCTCGAGCCGGCCTCGAAAGTCATCCTTGCCATCCGCTCGCATCAGGAGGCGGATCTGCTGGGAGTCGTGGCCTACGGGTCGTTCGCACGCGGCGAACTGGCCGCTGGTTCGGATGTCGATCTCCTGGTGGTGCTCGCGGGCCGGGTGCCGATCACGCGGGCGCTGTACCGGGAGTGGGAGGGCGTGGTGCCGGATTGGGAGGGCCGCGAGGTCGATCTCCATTTCGTGCATCTGCCGGAAGCCGGCGATCCCGTGTCAGGCACCTGGGCCGAGGCCGCCGTGGACGGGATCGTGCTTCACGACCGTGACCTGACCGTTTCACGACGGCTCATCGAAATCCGCAGCCGGATCGCAGCCGGGGAACTCGTCCGCCGGACGGCCCAAGGCCAACCCTATTGGATCCACGAGTGCCGCGATGCGCAGTCATGAGCTGTCCGCCGATTACGTCCGCAGGGCGAAAGCACGGCTGGCTGCGGTCGACGCGCTTTTCGCCGAACAGAGTTGGGCCGACGTCGTGCGCGAGTCGCAGGAAGTCGTGGAGCTTGCCCTGAAGGGGCTCCTGCGGGCGGTGGGAATCGATCCACCGAGAATCCATGACGTATCCGACGTTCTGATTGCCGAAAGGCCGCGATTTCCCGTGACGATCCAGCAGGATCTCGACACGCTCGCGGCAGGCTCTCGGACGCTCCGCCGCGACCGCGAACTCGCCTTCTACGGAGCGGAGGATCTCACGCCCTCTGGGTTTTACACGCAGGAAGACGCTGTTTCGGCCCGCGAGATTGCCCGCAGAACGGTCGCCACCGTCGAGCCGCATGTGCCTGATATCGGGTGAGCGTGATCTGCATCGTCGAAAAGGCACTCGCCGCCCAATCAGGCACCACCTTACACGATTGGCTCACAGCCTCCAGCAGGAAAACCCGCGGTCGAGAACTTCCTGTCGGGGGAACACCGACTTCAGGTCGAAGAGCGTGCCCCGTGGCAGCAGTTTGGCCTCCAGACCAGCCAGCCCCATGTCGCGATACTCCTGATGCGGCACTGCCAGCAGCAGGGCCTCGGCCTGTGGCAGATCTTCCCACGACGTCAGGTGAATGCCGTAGACATCGGCCACGGACTGTGGCGCAGCCTTCGGATCGTGAACGAAACACTCGAGGCCCGCCCGGGTGAGCCGATCACGGATGTCGGCAACTTTTGAATTGCGGATATCAGAAACGTTCTCCTTGTAGCTGAGGCCAAGAATATTGACACGGGGACGCGGGCACAGCCCTGTGAGACGGCCTGCCGCTTCCCGATGCTCGGACTGGAGCATCGCGTCGAGGATCGATGACGCCACAAATGCCGCCATCCCGTCGTTGGTGGAACGGCCGGCGAGCATCACCTGTGGATACAGGCCGATGGAACGGGCCTTCTCACTGAGATAATAGGGATCGACGCCGATACAGTGCCCGCCGACGAGCCCCGGCTCGAATTGCAAGAAATTCCACTTTGTTCCGGCAGCCTGCAGGACGGCCTGCGTGTCGATGCCCATGACGTGGAACATCATCGCGCATTCATTGATCAGGGCGATGTTGATGTCCCGCTGCGTGTTCTCAAGAATCTTGGCGGCCTCGGCCACGCGGATACTCTCGGCCCGGAAGATGCCTGCCGGAACCACCGACCGATACAGTTCGGCCAGCGTTTCGAGCGTTGCGGGAGTATCGCCAGCCACCACTTTGACGACGTGCTCGAGTCCATGCCGTCGGTCCCCGGGATTGATCCTTTCGGGGGAATAACCGACGTGGAAATCACGTTTCCACACACCACCCGTGGCCTGCTCCAGGAGCGGGACGCAAATCTCTTCGGTGGCCCCTGGGTAGACCGTCGATTCGAACACGACGATAGCGCCACGCTTCAGATTTTCGCCGACCGTCTTCACGGCGGCTCGCATCAGCCGCCAATCGGGAAGGTTGCGGTCATCGACCGGGGTCGGCACGCAGACGATCACCACGTCAGCCTTGCGAAGCCGTCCGGCATCGGTCGTCGGCTCGAATCCCCACGCGGCGATGAAATGCTCCGATGGAATCTCCCCCGAAGCGTCGTGGGCCCGGCCCAACTCGGCCACCCGTCTGGCGTCGAGGTCCACGCCGATCACCCTGTGATGTCGGCCAAGGGCGAGCGCGACCGGCAGACCGACATAGCCCAGACCGACGACGGCGATCATCTGGCTCGTGGTTGCATCCATCGTCACGCCTCGCCAAAGGTTCGGACGTACCAGTCGACCGTCATGCGGAGTCCCTGACGGATCGTGTCGATGGAGCGGTAGCCGAGGTCGTCTCCGATGGCCGTGAGGTCCGCCAGGGACTCCCGAATGTCACCGGGCCGAAATGCCCTGAAGGTCGGTTCCCGTCGCCGAATCGAGTCGTCACCAGTGCGTTCGGCCACGAGGTCCGTCAACAGCCCGAACAGTTCAGCGAGCGATGTCTGCTCGCCCCCGGCCACGTTGTAAACCCGCGAGGAGCCCGAAGCCGCTTTGGTCGCCGCCAACAGGTTCGCGTGAACGACGTTCCCCACAAAGCAGAAGTCCCGCGATGTCGTGCCGTCGCCGTTGATGAATACGGGCTCTCCCCGCACCAGCGCGGCGATCCAACGTGGAATCACGGCAGCGTAGGGGCCCAGCGGATCCTGCCGCGGGCCGAAGACGTTGAAGTAGCGAAGTCCCACGATCGTCATCCCATGGCAATTCGCATACGCCGCGGCGTAGGCCTCGTTGGCCTGCTTGCCGGCAGCGTAGGGCGAGAGCGGTTTTCCGATGCGGTCTTCCCGTTGGGGCATCTCCCGCGCGTCTCCGTACACGGAACTCGAGGAGGCGTATACGACCGTCTTGACGCCCTCCGCACGTGCCGCCTCGAGCAGCGTCAGGTGCCCCGTCACGTTGGCGGCGTTCGTTGCAAACGGATGCTCGATCGATCGCGGCACACTGCCCAGGGCGGCCTGGTGCAACACGCAATCGGCCCCCCTCAACCACCGCTGAACCGCCGGCGCGTCGAGAACATCGATGTGGCTGAAAGAAAACCGGGCCCACTGCCGTGGCGTGACGGCGGCTCGCACGTCGTCGAGGTTGGCTGTCGAACCGGTGGCGAACGAGTCGAGCCCGACCACCTCCTGGTCGGCGCACAGGAGCGACTGCAGCAGGTTGGAGCCGATGAATCCGGCCACTCCGGTGATGGCCCAGCGGCCCACCGACATCAATGGAAACATGTCAACATGGACCTCGTCGCATTCCGAAAGCGACATGATGCTTCGGCAGGATGAAATGAGACCGTGATGGCGGATTCGCCCATGCAGGCCCATGTCACGCAGAGAGGAAGTATAGCTTCTGTGCCACGAAGAGCCTTCTCACCATGGTCGTTCGAGGGCACCGCGCCCCAGCCAAGCAGATCGCTGGGGTTGCAGTGCTTTTTGCACTGCTTAGCATGACTTTTGCCGGCGTTCTCGATTCGCCGGCGCCCGGGCAGCTGAACGACACGTTCGAGCCTCTTTTCCTGTCATGCGAGCTGACGCGTGATCGACCTCCTCATTACCTACGATTTGGAAGGCTGGGCGTATCATGGTCGGGCAGTGGCGTTGTCACGCCACGCCCCGGCCGACTTCCGGGTGCGGATCGCCCAACTCAACATGCAGGGCCGTGCCCCAGCGGACCACGCCGCGATCCGCGACAGCGTGCTCGGGGACAAGGCTCCCGACCTCATCTTTGTCCTTTGCTACCATCAGGCAAAGGGCGTGCGGCGGGCCATTCAGGAACGCGGCTGGCATACGCGTCTGATCGCCTCGTGGAACAACGGGTGGCCGAGCCGTGAGGCCGATTTCCACAAGGTGTTGCCCCACGTCGATGCGGTGCTGATCAACAACCGTGAATATTGGGAGCGGGCAGGCATGCCGGCCCGCAGCGTCGCGATCGCGAACGGGGTCGACCTGACGACATTCCGTCTGTCCCGGCCCGTCGAGTCGCGGCCACCACGGGTGATCTGGTGCGGCTCTGAATACCATCGCCAACTCAAGGGCTACGACGACCTGATCGTGCCGCTTTTTTCGCGGCTGCGCGAGGAGGGGATCGAGTGCGAGGCCCTGCTTGTCGACTCCCAGAGGGCCGACAAACGAAGTCCGCAGGAGATGTCCGACTGGTACAACTCCGCCACCGTGCTTGTCGTGGCCAGCGAAACGGAGGGCACCCCGAATCCGGCATTGGAGGCGGCCGCCTGCGGATGCACGCTTGTCTCCACACGCGTGGGCAACATGCCCGAACTGATCCGCGACGGCGAGAACGGTTTTCTCGTCGATCGCGATCTGGAAAGTCTTCTCGAGGGGGTGCGGCGAGCCGTGGCATCCCATGCGAGCCTCGCGACACAGCTTCACCACGACATTCAAAGCTGGGGCTGGACGAGCCGCGCGTCCGACTTTTTCGACTTCTTCCGCGCCGTGGTGGCCGGACAAGAAGTCCCGACAACGCCGCCTGACATACCGGTGGCGGCTCCGTCCGATCAGCCTGACCTGTCAGCAGAGATGACTGTCTTTGTCTCCACGGTGGGAGCGGCCAGTTTTCCGGAATGCATGGCCTGTCTCGAGCGGCAGGACAGCCGCTTTCATCTCGAGGTGATCGACAGGGTCGCACCGATGTCGGCGGCCTTCCAACTGATGATGGATCGCTGCCAGACGCCTTACTACATCCAGGTAGACGAGGACATGCTTCTGCACCCTCACGCGGTGCGGGTGCTGTATGAGAGGATTCGTGCCGCCGACCCGGCCGTGCCACTGGTCGTTGCCTGGCTGTGGGATGCCCATCTGGGCCATTGCATCCAGGGCGTGAAGGCATTCCGGCATTCGATTGTGCGTCGCTATCCGTTCGCTGACGTGCAATCGTGCGAAAAGGACCAGTTGCGACGCATGGCGGAGGATGGGCACCTTCATCAGAGACCTCCCGAAACCAAGCCCACCCAACATGACCACGGTACGCTCGGGCTGCATGGCACTCACTATGACGCCCAGAGCATCTTTGAACGCTATTCGACGCTCGAGCAGCGCAGGCAGCACCACCCCGACAAGCTCGCCTGGTTTGAAGCCCACGGCCCGGAGTTTCTGCGGCGATTTCGTGACGATCCGAGCGAGGTGAACCTGATGGCACTGATGGGAATTCTCGCCGGACGCCTGGCCCCGGCTGGCACCCCCGGGGAAAAAGACTTTCACGCCTACGGGTCCCTGCCCGGACTCCGTGAGGCGATGGCCTTTCATGCCGCGTGCGTTCTTCCGAGGCCGTCTGCGGGGAGCGCCGATGAACGCCGGTCATGACGGGCCGGAGGCTCACCAGACAGCCTGGCCGGCAGTCACGGTAGTGGTGCCGGTGTTCAACGGCGCGTCGTGCATCGCGGCCTGTATCGAGGC
>JBIIOL010000132.1:0-7871 GCA_044336965.1 Pirellulales bacterium
GCTGAGCGCGAACGTGATGGTGGACGTTTCGCCCCGGTTCACGGACGACCTGCTGCTGGCGATCGTCACCGTCGGTCCGTGCGCTGTGACCGAGTTGACGACATTGGCGGCGTTGAGCCTACCGCCGCTGGCGGTCTTGCCCACCAGCGAGGCAACCGGGTCGACGTTGTCGATGAGCCTGCTCTTCAGTTGGGCGACGGAGAGTGACGGATCGACCGCGAGCGCCAGCGCCGCCACGCCCGCCACGTGGGGAGCGGCCATGCTCGTGCCGCTCAAGGTGCCATACTGGTTGCCTGGCACCGTGCTGTAGATACTCACACCGGGCGCGGCGAGATCGACCGACGTCGCCCCGTAATTGCTGAACCAGGCCAACGCATCCTTGTTGTCGGTCGCCGCCACGCTGATGATCGCGGGCGAATCGTAGGCGGCAGGGTAGCTCGGCGAAGCGTCGGAGTTTGTCCCGCTGTTGCCGGCGGCCGCCACGAACAGGATGCCGGCGTCACCGCCGGCATTGATGGCGTCGAACAGGCCGGCTTCGTAGTCGCCGCCCCCCCAGCTGTTGTTCGTGACCCGCACGTTGACGCCGTAGGTCGTCCGCATCATCGTCGCGTAGTTCACGGCGCGGATGGCGTCGGAGAGGTACCCCGAGCCGGAGGAGTCGAGGAACTTGAGCCCCATCAGCGAGACGTTCCAACTGACGCCGACGACGCCCGTGCCGTTGTTGCCCGCGCCGCCGATCGTGCCCGCCACGTGGGTGCCGTGGTCGTTGTCGTCCATCGGATCGCCGTCGTCGTTCACGAAGTCGTACCCGTGCACGTCATCCACGAAGCCGTTGCGGTCGTCGTCAACGCCGTTGCCGGCAACCTCGCCCGGATTGGTCCAGACGTTGGCGGCCAGGTCGGGATGCGTGTAGTCGATGCCCGTGTCGATCACGCCCACGACGATCGAACTGCTGCCCGTGGTGACATTCCATGCCTCTGGGGCGTCGATGTCGGCATCGGTCGTGCCTCCCGTCTGCCCGACGTTATTGAGGCCATAGAGTCTCGTAAAGGACGGGTCGTTGGGGATCGTCGCCACCTTTGTCGTGCCGTTGCGACTGAACGAGGCGATGCCCACGTTGGCGGTGAAATACTGTTCCACCGTTCCCAACGGCGCTGTGGCTCGCACGAGCAGCTGGCCCGGCAGGCCAAGCCCCTCGACGACCTGCAGGCCCAGCGACGCGGCTTGCTGCAGATAGGCCGCCGCCTCAGCTACCGAATGAACGCTTTCGAGCGCCCGGCTTGAGAGGCGGACGATCCACTCATGGACACCCGCGGTGTCTGATGTGGCTGCAGCAACCTTCGCTGACGTGGTCGGCACCTGGGCAACGGGCCCGATGGAGCCAGGCACCGTGATCGTGGGCCTCTTCGAGGCGATCATGATCGACGCCGCCGAACCTGCCCCAGTTGAATGCGATGCAGAGTCGTTCGCAAGCGAGGCAAACCAGGCCGGGGTCACTGCGGTCATCGCACGGATATCGGACAGCGACTGCTCGAATGGATTGGCTGGGGTGGCCGCCAAGAGTCGCCGATCCTCGAGCCGCTCAGTGGCGAGACCCGTGTGGCGGCGACGCATGCTGCGACCTGCGGCGGGGCGCGGACCGGACGCTCGTCGACGCAGTGGCCAGAAGCGACCGAAGGACGATTTCCCTGCCATCACTTCAATCTCCGGGACCGATCGAACCATGGTGCCAGACTGCATGGACGACGCCGCCTCCCGCCGGGAGTGGCCTGGAGTTTCGGAAATGGCCCACCCCATGTCAAACCCGAAGATGGCGGGCGGCGGATCGTCACGAATGCAGCCGTGTCGGGTCCGGCGGGCATCCACAATGGGCTACTGCTGCCCGCTGCCCGCCTGGAAGGTGTCGACATACACGAGGTCGGCCACGGAGCCGTCATTGGTCCAGAAGCGTGCCCGGATGGCATAGAGCCTGTCCTTCTCCACAATGCAGGCAAATGGCTCGCGATATCGCACGCCGGGGTTGAGTTGGTAGACGCCGTTGCCGAAGTCCTCGTTGGAAGCCAGCAGGTTGCGTTTGCGCAGGAGCGGCTTCGGGTTGCCGTCCCCGGCAGTCCAGTCAAACCAGGGAACGGACGGATCGGCTGCATCGGCAGCGGGCTGCCCTGCGGTGGTCGAACCATGACTGAGCGGCTCGATCTCGACGATCGAAATCTCCAATCCAAGGTTTTGATCGTTGGCATCGCGAGGGAATTTCGGCTTGATGGCGACCTTGCCGATGTTCCGCAGGAATATGTCGACGTTCAGCAGCACCTTGTCGGTGCGCAGCGGGTGGACGCTGGGGGAGACGTTCACCTCCATTGTGGGATCGTGAGTACGTTCCACCGTGAAGTTGGTGTAGGTCCACCACGCCGCCACGATCAGGGCGATGCCACTCAAAACCTTGCCCACGAGGTCGGCCCAGAGTCGGGCCAACTCGAGGCGATCCAAACGGGAATCCTGATCCATACGTTCGTCCGTGAGTCTGCAGTTCATCCATGAGAAGGCCGCGAAGCCATGGGCAGTGTAACCGGCACTCGACGACACGCACGAGCGCATCGGCGGCTAGTGGTGCTCACTTGGGCTGCCAGCGCTCGTCGAAGAAGCCGGAGGCGAGGATGCGTCCGGGGAGTTGCGTGCCGCGGCCTTCCGTGACACTCACGAACGCCCAGTCAGGGAGCATCGGGATCTGCCGGGCGTTGTTGAGATAGGCATACTCGCGGAACGTGAAGCCGCTGTTGAGGACGACATAGCGGTCGGGATTGAGCGGATTGGGATGGATGAGGATCGGCACGGCGGCGGCCGCATCGACACGGTGCGGACCGATCGACAAGGTGCCGCCGTCGCGTCGCAGCGGCAGGCCCGGCATCACCCGCGCGATGAGCGGATTGGAGTCAGCCGTGCCAAACAGGATGAGGTTGCGGTCGGCGATGTCCTGCGATGTGACGTCAGCGGCTTTTCGCTCGATGACGTCGCCACGGAAGTGCCGTCGCCACTCGCGAGTGGCGCGGGTGTATTCCTCTCGGGCCCACACTTCGACGGCCGATGCCCCGTCGGGCGTCGCCTCCGGGCCGACGAAGACGAACGGCTCCATGAAGGCATCGTCGATCGGCCCTTGGAGTCCTGGCCGCTTCCGCAGCGGCGGCGACTCCGGCTTCGGGTTTTGTGTCGAGGCCTCATCACGACGCCATCCACCGTCGGCCGTGACGAACGCGGCTTCCCAGCGGCCGCCCGGTGTTGGCGGTACGGTGACGGTGCTCCCGTCGATGCGGACCTCGACGGGAGCCTCGAAGTCGAGCAGCCGCGAGGCCCGTGGAATGTCGAGCCGCAGGCGGGTGACGTTCGTGGTCGTGATCTCAATCGACGCGGGTCGCCGGGCCTTGGCCTGCACGCGGGCCATGCTCCAGTGCTCGCCGAGTCCCTCGATCGTGAGCCAGGTGTGCGTCGGGTAGCGCAGCGTGTAGGTGGTGAAGTCGATCTCGGCCGGCGTGGCGGGATGTCCATGAGCCGCCTGGGCCGTGATGAACGCCTCGATCTCCATCATGGAGTCGGGATGGATCTTGTGTGCCGTCTGCGGCCCGATGACGTGCGGGATGGTGAAGCCGCGTTGTTTGCAGGCGGCTTCCATGACGTCGGAGGCCTGCTTCTGGCGGTCGAGTTCGCCGCTGTAGGCGATCGTGGGGAGATGCCGGAGGTTATTGGCCCAGTCGGGACAGTCATACCAGTGGAGCAGCGACCGCTGCGGCTCGGCGGGATTGAATTCCTCCTGTTGGAATCCCCGGAGGAAGGCGATGGTTTCGCTGAATCCGGCGCCGGGTGTGGCGGCGAGCCACGTGCCGGGATAATGCACCGCAAGCTGCCAGCAGCCGGCGCCGCCCATGGAAAACCCCCGGATGACGATGCGGTCGTCGTCGATCGGCAGCAGCGTCTTCACGTGGGCGATCGCCTCGAGCACGTCGACCTCGCCGGCAAACTTGAATGCGTTGCAGTAGCGGCCGTAGGGATGGAGCACGATCGTGCCGGCCGGGGCGATCGGCCCCGCATCGTTGAGCCGTTGGTGGAGGAACTGCACTTCGCCGACCTTCTCGCCACGACCGTGGAGCCAGACGTCGAGCCGATGCGGCGTCTTGCCTGAGGGGTTGAAGTCGGCCGGCAGGACGAGGCCGTAGGGCTGGATCGAATCGTCGATCCGCGAACGGAATCCGCCGACCGTGAGCCGAGGCTTCCCCGGCGCACTGACCGCATCGTCGACGGTCAGGGACGCACGGCGGCCCTGGGCAAACATGCCGAGCCGCTTGCGTCCGAAGTCGAGCAGTCGCTCCGCCTGCTCGATCTCCTTCGGCTCGTAGAGAAATCGGTCCTCGACGGCCAGCCGCACCGCACGGGCGAAGACGAGTACCTCGGCACGGTCGGCGTCGCTCGCATCGGGCGCCGCGGCGACATCGCGGGCCAGCGCCGCGGCAGCATCGAGCAGCCGCGTCCGCGTGGCGTCGTCGAGTTCGATGCCGACAGGGGGGATGGGGCGTACGGCGGCGGGGAGATTGTCAGCCGGGCCGTCGGCCAGCACGGCCGTTGCCATCATCATCAGGGCTGTTGCGATGATCAGGAGTGCCGTCGGTGCGACGCACGCGATCGCAGCGGCACGTTTATGAAACGGATAGAGCATGTGTCCTCGCAGGGGATGGCAGGCGGTTTTGGAAAATCGTATCCGCTCAACACCGCAGGGGGCGCACGGCGATTCCTCCCGGCATCCCGTTCATGTTCCAAGTCTTCGCCGCAGCCGCCGCAGCGAGTCGATCAGTGGAAAGACAGGGCGGGGTTCTTTCGGGACAGAACTCATTCGTCGTAGGGAGTTTCCCGATCCCCTGCCGGCAGTTCGTCGTAGTCGTCGGAGACGTTGTCGAGCCAGGGTGAAAGATCGGGGAAGTTCATGAGAGATGTCGGCATCGATCCATTGCCGCGGTCACTGCCGAAATGCCTTGGCGCTGTGTCTGCGTCCGGGCTTCCGGTCGTGCCCGCCGGGCGGTCGGGCCGCCCGACGCGATCAGTTGCCGGAAGCCTCCGCGGCCAACACCGTTTGCCGGCCGAGCTGGGAGAAGAATGTCAGCGTCGGCACGTCCAGCGAGAACGTCGTCCGCAGGTCGCCGCGGCGGCCGCCGACGGTCAACCGGATCTTGTCCTTGCCCGCATTCGCACCACGAAAGACCTCTGCGGCTGTGTCAACGGCCGCGTCTCCGTCCCCCTTGGTGAGCGGCGCGAGGCCGGCGATCTTCATCGTGACTGCGATGGGAGTGTCTGAGTCTCCACGCGCGGCGGCGGCGGTCAGGCCGCGCTCCACCGCCTTCCGGCCGTCTGCCGCGCCGAAGCCGATGGCGACCGCATCGTCGCGAAACGCAAGCCATGTCGATGCGTCACCGTAGATCTCCGGCACGCTGCCGTCGAGCGGCACGGTGATCCGGTGGATCGGCACGCCGTCCTGCGACCGTGCCGCGTCGGCCTCGAATGCATCGTCCTTCTCGGTGGCGGCGATTCGCTTGATCAGAGCCTCGGCCTTTCGGCCCTCCACCGTGCCCATTCCCATCGCCACCGCGTACGTGCCGTCTCTGCCTGACGGGCCCAGCAGCGCCACGCCGACATCCTGCACCTCCTGCTGGATCATCAGCCTGACGATCCGCAGCATCTCGTTCATTTGCCTGCGTTGCTCGCCGTCGATGAGATTGGTGCCCTTGGCGCCCTGCTCGAACGATTCCCAGAGCAGGTCGCGGATGTCACGCGACAGCGGCAGGGCCATCCAGGCTGCAAGCGGTGCGTCGGGGGCGAGCGACGAAAATCGACTGCGCAGGCTGTCGAAGCCCGACAGGGCCGCCGCCATCGGCGTGCCCCGCTTGGCGGCCAGCCTGTTCACCAGCGATATCGTGCCGGCGTCGCGGTCGATCGTGAAGTCCAGCGTGAGGATCTCGCCGTCGCGAATGATCCTGACCACTGCATCGAGCACCAGCCTCTGGCCCAGGACGCGGCCGCGGTATTGGGCTTCATCCTCGTCGGGCTGCCGCTCCGAATTCCTGGTCGCGTCCTGCTCGATCTGCCGGATCATGACGTCAGCCACTTCCTTCGGGCACTGGTCGATGCGCACCGTGAGGCTGACGTCGCCGGCATCCGCCCGATTGGGCAGCCAATCCTCCGCTTTGGTCTGCCGCAGGGCCGGGGCGTCGGCGGGCACTGGCGTGAGAAAGGCGTAGTCGCGGGATGCGGTGAGAAACAGCGTCATCGGCATGCCCGCCTCGATCGTCACGCGGTGCGTGAACCCTGGCACGTCGGCCACGCGTTCCGCCTGAACGCCGAACTGTCGCAGCGTGTCGAGGAAATCGTCCACGTCGGTGATGGGGATGGCGGCCGCGATCGTCGGCGGCCCGCCGGCCTGTTTTGGCAGGGATGCGAACACGCCCAGCGGTCGCTTCCGATCGAGGCCCGGAAGAGCGTCGTCGTCCAAGAGCGACTCGAGCTGCGGAATCGCCTCGTTGAGCTCGTGTTCCGGGAGGATCGCCTTGGCGAGGTATTCGACCTTGTCGATGATCGCATCGAGCGATTCGACGGCGAGCACGGCGTCGTGCGCCTGCACCGCACCGGCGGTCATGCAGGAGATCGCCGCCAGTCCGATGCTGATTCGACGCCAGAACCGCTGCATGAGGGCCATGATGTCTGTCTCCGTGTCGGGGCGGACCCACTCCCGCCGCTGATTGTTCAGTCGCTGAAAGGTGAACGAGCATAGGACGGTCAACGTCACCTCCGCAAGCGTATGACGGGTGATGCGCGGTCGATTGGGTGCCGTCGCAGACGGTTCGCTGCATTGCATCGCCGGCGTCCCCCGCGTGTGCGATCACTCCGTTGCCTTGGAAATCCAATCCGATCAGGTGATTCTCCGAACCCTGTAAGCATGCTTTGGAGCTGTTCCAACGACAAGCATGCGGAAGGCACGACTTCTTATGAAGCAGTCGTGCCATGGTCGCCGAAGCGAAAGTGGCCAACAGGGCAGGACCAAACGTCCTGCTTGTCTTTGACGACCGACAGCACGTCCTTCACGATGCGAATCTGCCACCGATGTTTCTCGTGATACAACGGATACAGGCCGTCGCCGTTTCCGCTCGGGTGAAAGAACTGGGACAGGTGTTCGTCTCGCAAGCCTTTGTAGATGGCGGCGAATGGCACGGCGTATCCGGCGACATCTCCGTGTCGTGAGGTCCGTTCAAATCGCACAAGAATGCCCAGGCCCGCCTCTCGTCGGGCGGTTCTGAGCAAGTTGAGCGACAGCACGCTCCAGAAATTATGGCCGACGCTGTGCAACCGTAGTTCGCAGGCTGGCGGGCCGGGTTGTCGAGCCGGTGTTTCTCGTCGCGCTTCCGTCCTGGGAATCGGCATTGAGATGAGGTCGGTCCAGGCTATGCGACGGTGCCGCGGGTCCGCATGCTCGGACAGCTTCGGCAAGAATCGGAGAAGCGATACGGGAGCGATGCCAGACTCGGCAACGCAGCCATGATCGACGTATTTGAAACAAACTGCCGCTTGTCTCCACGCCGACCAGACGGATCGCCAGGCATCCAGTGCCCCCGTTGCATCGCACGTCACCCAGCCGACGCCGCTCATTCCCCGCATGTAGAGGCCCTGAAAGAAATTTCTCCAGTGCAGCGTATCGGTCACGTCTGCGTCGGGTTCGACGCCGATTACTTCGGCTGCGCCCTCTCGGTCGACTCCCACGGCCACGAGTCCCCGGCTGGCGCCCGCCATCGCGACGAGGCCTTCCACCGGCCCCAACGTTCGGGTTCGCCACTGCTGAATGT
>JBIIOL010000133.1:0-7825 GCA_044336965.1 Pirellulales bacterium
TTGACACGTGGGCGGGACCAACTGCCCGTTTTTACCACCATGTCATTCAGGCATTCGCCTCCAGAGCGACTACGGAAAGGCAGGCCGTCCAGGCAACTGATCGCCCAGGTCAATTCCCTGGCATGCAGGAACCGTTCTTTCGGCGTGGCGTTCTGGAGAGATATCCAACCTGTTGGAAACTGGACCGATTCCGCCATCGAGCGGAAGGACTGCCAGCCTCGTAGCTGCTCACTCGTCATGGGCGCGGCAGGTCTCGCGCCCGTGACTTGTACCATCTGCCGCGATAGGCTCTGGCGATGTTCTGCCGCGCGAATGCGGCGACGTACCTCGCGAGGCAACGAGGCTTTGTCGTTGACGACAAGGCCTGTGACCATCTGCCGTGTGGAGTCACCCATAATGGCAGTTTTTTGGTCGTTGAGGACATAGCCGTAATCATTCAAGATCGATCGAGTGCAGCGGAGAAGGCTGCCGACAGGGCCCTGTGTCCTGTGGAAAGGCAGAGAGAAGGAAAAAGTGATATCGTCAGCGTAGCGCGAATAACGTCCGAAAAATCGTTTCGCCAACCCCGCAAGTCGTCGATCGAGTTCCAGATTCACGACATTGGATAGCGTCGGACTGGTCGCTGCGCCCTGGGGGAGGCCTTCCTTCGAGGGGTGAGAGCAGATGCGAGTGACGGTCTCGATGATCGCGTCACTCCACCCATAGCGTCGGAAAGTGTCGCGCAACCGTTCGATCGAAGTCGTGCCAAAGAAGTCCGTAATGTCCAGCCGGACAACACATCTGCGGCTTGCATGCCGCGCCGCATGCTTGGCAATTGAACGAAAGGGCACGAAACCCATGGCGTGCGCGCTCTTGGGCAGCCGCCGCAGGATGGACTTGTTGAGTCGTCGCTGAACCGACAAAAGCTCGGGGTTGGGGATACTGAGATCCCGATAGCCTCCAGATCGCTTTGGTATACGAACTTCACGGTAGTCAGTCGGCACGGCTGCCAGTGCGTCCGGTGTCGTTGCCAACCGGTCAAAGAATTCCTCGCCGAGCCGCCGCGGAAAATCAATGAAGTCGTCCATGCGTCCCTCTCCCCTGGAAAAACAGTGTCGCGCTCCCCGCAACGAGGAGCGCGACACGTTCGCGACTTGCTAGACGCAAAATAATTGTACCTTTACAAGTGAAGCGTAGCGCAACGCCGGGGTACAATTATTTTGTGGCCTCGAAACAACATCAACTTGTTTCACAGCCGACGAAGCATCGGCCGGAAAGGTCACCCTTTCTCGGGAAATGGTCTCCCAAAACCCAACGCCAAGACGCGTGAAGGCACGGTACCAACAGCCATCAAACTGTGCGGCACGTAGCCCCGACGGTGAGGTTAGTGGCTCGTCCGCGGGGCTGCAAGTCCTTGGGGGCAGATGCGTTCGGATCCAGCATTGTGCTAGTGATCGACGACCGCTTGCTGTGGGAGCCGCCACTATCCTCTCTGCAACCAACCTCGCGCTCGCGTGAGGCGAGTGTGGCGAAGGTCTACGCCGGCCGCGAAAAACCGCTCGTGCAGGGGTGGTATCGAAGGGTGTTTTGCGGTCGGCAAACAGTTAGCGGTGCCGAGCAGTTCACAGGGCCACACCTCATCGACCGCTCGCCACTGGTCAACACACTTGCGGAAGGGTGTTGGACGTCCTCTCTTTCGTCCTTCGAGGGCACGCCGCGCTCGCGACCGGGCTCCCGCTGTTGCTGGCTGCTTTTCGCAGGCAGGCGGTGGAAAAAAACCTCGAGGACACGTGTCTGTCCATGTGCGGCGGCTTTGGGTGAGTGCTTTTGGAGGAATCCGCTGCCGAGCCGAGGCATTCGAAAAGCGGTCTTGAGGCCGTGCCAGTGCCTTCGCAGGGGGACGGATACCCCTCATTGGCCCGTGTCGGCTTGCCGAAGAATCCTTCAACGCCTACGATGCCGCGCGAGTTGTAGGAGTCGCAAAACGCCTTTTGGGGAGATCACCGTTGCCGACGGCTGGCCGGAAATGGCCTGTTGATTGGACTGGTGACCGTTGCGGAGATGGTGAGGCGGCGGCATTTTTTTCAGCACCACATTTACAAGAGGTGAAGCGATGATCGCAGGTTTCTGTTTGTTTGGGTCGGCAATGCCCGACCTGTCAGTGTTGCAATACAACGCTGTGGACAACATCTTTTCGATGACGGTCGCGACGATGGGAGCGGCCGCCCTGTTCTTGTTCATGTCCCGGGCGCACGTCGATCCGGAATACCGGCCTGCCCTGCTGGTGTCGGGACTGGTCGTTTCGATCGCCTGCTACCACTACTTCATGATTCGCCACAGCTGGCACGACGCCTACTCGCTGGTGGGCGGGGGATACAAGGGCACCGGCGCTGCCTTTAACGACTTCTATCGGTATGCCGACTGGATCCTGACGGTGCCGCTGCTGATGGTCGAACTCGTGGCCGTCCTGCGACTGCATTCGGCCAAGGCGTCGAGTCTGCTGACACGGCTTGTGATCGCGGCGGCCTTGATGATCGCGCTCGGCTATCCGGGCGAGGTGATCGCCGACCCGGCGAGGTGGTTCGAGCGGGTCGTTTGGGGTGGGCTCTCGTCGATTCCGTTCTTCTACATCCTGTATGTGCTCTGGACGGAACTGACGAATTCGCTCGACAGCCAGCCGCCCGCGGCTCGCAAACTCCTCGAGATCGCTCGGCTGGTCATTCTGGTCACCTGGGCGGTTTACCCGATCGCCTATGCGCTCGGTGGCACGCCCGATGCCCTGGCGGCGAAGGCCGGGACTGCGAATGCGGCCAGTGGTGTCGTTGGTGCCAATGGTGTCGTCGGCCTGCAGATTGGTTACGCGATCGCCGACATGACCGCCAAGGCGGGCTTCGGCGTGCTGATCTATCTCATCGCCAAGGCCAAGAGCACGAAGACAGCGGCGGCTGAGGCGTATGCCGCTTGAGCGGCGGACCCCTCTGCGAAAGAATAGTGTTTCAATGCACGCGGCCTCGGTAATCTTGCTCTCTTGGGCTATGATCGGGGCCGCGTGCTTTTTTTCTCAGGCCATGGCCGGCGTCTCAGCTGGCGTGTTGGCGGTTCTCGTCGCGTTGATCGGCCTGCCGCACGGCGCGGCCGACCATCGCTTTGCCAGACCGCGGCTCGAACCGGTTTTGGGGATGGCCTGGCTGCCGGTATTTCTGGCCGCGTATCTGGGCGTTGCGGTCCTGGTCGTGTGCGGCTGGTTCGTGGCGCCGGCCGCCACGATCGTGGCGTTTTTCCTGGCTTCCGCCTGGCACTTCGGCCAGGAAGAGCCGCGGCTTCCGGTCGGTCCGCGGCGTCTGCAGCCGGTGTTTCAATTCGCACGCGGAGGGCTCGTGATCTGGACGCCGCTGGTGTTTCATGCCAGTGACGTCGCGGCGATCCTCGGTCTGGTCACGCCGGTGGGCTCGAGCCTCGCCATCCAGAGTGCCATCGGTCTGCTGACGGCTTGCTCATGGATCATGCTGCCGTTCGCGGCGGCCGCCTGGACTCTCCAGGCTCTGGTGGCCAGCGGGCGCACCGGGCAGAGGCGGCGGGTCATGCTCGCCGACAACGTAGTCGTCGCGTCGTTGGTCGTGCTCTTCGCCGTCGCGAGTCCGCTCGTGAGCTTCCCGGTCTATTTCTGTGGCTGGCATTCGTTCCGAGGCCTTGATCGACTCCGTCGGGAACTTGGAGAAAGTTGGCCGGAACTGGCGAGAAGCCTCGCGCCCTTGACCGTGGGGGCGATCACCCTGATCGGGCTGGCAGCCTGGCTCGTGCTCGGCGGGGCGGGCTGGAATGGCACGCTCATCCGGGCGACTTTTGTCGGCTTGAGCGCAGTGGCTGTGCCGCACCTGCTCCTGCACGGTGTCGCCCCGCTGTGCGAGGCGTCCGGCCGGCGGCGGACGCAGGCGCTGCAGTTGGCGACCCGCATGAGCGTGGAGCCCCGCACGACTTTGGGGAGCCCCGCATGACATCGGGCCCGGAGTTCGACTACGGAATCGTGGGCGGCGGCCTTCAAGGCTGTCTCTTGGCCCATGCTCTGGCCTGGCACAGGCCGGAGGCGAACGTTCTGCTCCTCGAACGGGCCGACGCACTGTGCGGCAATCACACCTGGTCGTTTCACGAGACAGACGTTGCCGAGCAGGCGAGAAGTTGGTTCGACCCGCTGGTTGCTCACCGTTGGCCCGGCTATCGCGTCAGGTTTCCGACGCTGTCGCGACGGGTCAAAATCGCCTACGCGACGATCACGTCCGACCGCCTCCGCGAGGCAACGCTGTCGCTGGCGGGTGGAGCGGGGAGGCCGGCTCGCCCGGGCCGGCTCGTCGTTCGCACAGGCGAGTCGTGCGAAATCCTCTCGCCGACTGCTGTGAGACTCGGCGCGACTGGCGACGTTTCGTGCCGCGCGGTCCTCGACTGTCGCGGTCGGGCGGAGGCAGGGTCACCGGGCGGAGCGGGCTATCAGACTTTCATCGGACATGAGTATGAGACTGCTCGGTGCTGGCCGGCATCGGAACCGACGGTCATGGATGTCCCGGCCGACCAGGCGGCGGGCTTCGAGTTCCTCTACGAACTCCCGCTCGGTCCCGATCGCGTGCTGCTCGAGTACACGAGGTTCCACGAAGAGCCGGCCTGTGCCGAATCGCGGGCTGACTCATTGATCTCGGCTCGGCTGGCCGAAGCTGGCGCGGGATCGGCAAAACTGATCCGAACCGAGCGAGGGTGTCTCCCGATGCCTTATGCATCCGCAGCCAGCCACGAGGGGCCGTCACCTGCCGGCGGTTATGCCGGAGGCTGGTACCACGCCGCCACGGGATACTCGATGCCGCTGGCCGTTCGCTTCGCGGAACTCGTCGCCCGGGCCCGCCCAGACCGGGTCGGCGCGGAGGTCGCCTCCGCTGCCGCGGAGGACCGGCTGCGGCGAGGATTCGCCCGCTTTCTGAACCGGCTGCTGTTTTGCCTGGTCACGCCCGAAGACCGTTGGAAGATCTTTCGGCGGTTCTACCGGGTCCTGCCGGAAGAGCGAATCGCTCGGTTTTACGCCCATCGCTTCACGTTCACCGATGCGGCTCGGATCATGATCGGCTGGCCGCCCTTCGGCCTGGCGCCGATTCGTTTTGCAAGGTCGTTTGTCTCGCTCCCGGGGCCGCTGCCAACATGACTAGAAATCTTCTCGGCTTCGCCGGTGCAACACACCAGACCGCCCGCACGAGGCACGGCTGGTCGAAGGCCCTCCAACTCTCCCCCGACCTCTATCCCGGCGTGGGCGGCAAGCGGTTTCGGGCCACTCTGCTCGAGCGGGCCTACGAGTTCGCCGGCGGCCGTTGCGCGGCTCCCGCGCTGATCGTCGATGCGGTCGAACTCCTGCACGCCGGTTCGCTCGTCATCGACGACTTCGAAGACAACTCGCTCACCCGCCGCGGCCAGCCGGCGCTCCACCAGGTGATCGGGCCGGCTCGGGCCGTCAACGCAGGCAACTGGATGTATTTCCGCGCTCTGGAGCTGGCGGCAGCCTCCTTGGACGATCCCGCCCGGTCGGCAGAGCTCGTGGGCAGGTTCATCGCGGTGGCACGGCAGTGTCACGAGGGTCAGGCGATCGATCTGGCCATGCGGATCGACGAGGTCACGCCATGGCAGGCCCAGGTGACGGCGCTGGCGATCTCGCGATGGAAGACCGGCCGCCTCGCGTCACTGGCCGCGTGGTGTGGGGCCAAAGCCGCCGCGGGCAACCCGCAGACGCTGCAAGCCGTTGCCGCCTTCGGCTGCCGGATGGGCATCTGCCTGCAGATGAAAAACGACGTCGACGAACTCTGCGAGCTGCTCGACGGGTCGGATCGGTGCGACGACCTCCGCAACCGCCGCGTCACGTGGCCATGGGCGTGGGCCGCGAGCGAGTTGTCGGCCCAGCAGTTCACCGCCTGGCAGCGCCGGCTGCGGCAATCGGACGAGCAGCGGGCAGACTTCCGCCCGCTCGCCAAGGATCTGCTCGACGTGACCCACCGCCGGGCGGCGGCTGCGATCAACGCGCGGCTCGACCGGGCAATCGACAGGCTTGCCGCCGCGACGGGCGGTGCCCGTGAAGCCGGCCCGCTGGCCGCGATCTGCGACGCCCTGCGGATCGCCAGCGAGCCGACGAAAGCGGAGGCTCTTCCTTGAACATGGCGACCGCCGCAGTGTCGCGTCCGCCTCGGTCAGGCATCAGCCCGCACCGGCGGGCGGCCGTGATCGGCAGCGGTTTTGGCGGCCTCGCCGCCGCCATTCGTCTGCAGTCGATGGGCTTCGAGACGGTCTGCTACGAGGCCCACGACCAGCCGGGAGGCCGGGCTGCCGTCTACGAGGATGGCGGCTACATCTTCGATGCCGGGCCGACCGTGATCACCGCCCCACACTGCCTGGAGGAACTCTTCGAGCTCTCAGGCCGGCGGATGGCCGACTATGTCCGCCTGTTGCCGGTGAGCCCGCTCTATCGGCTCCAGTGGAACGACGGCGTGACCTTCGATTACGTCGCCGACGAGGCGGGGTTGATCGAACAGGTCCGGCGTGTGAACCCCGCCGACGTGGAAGGCTACCGTCGCTTCGCCGATTATTCCCGGCAGGTGTTCGCCAAGGGATACGAGGAACTCGGCGCCGTCCCCTTCCTCCACTTCACCGACATGATCCGAGCTGCCCCGCAGCTGGCCCGCCTGCGGGCCGACCGGAGCGTCTACGCGACGGTTTCACGATTTGTCAAAGACGAGCACCTCCGGGAGGCGTTCAGCTTTCACCCCCTGCTCGTCGGCGGGAACCCGCTGGAGACGAGTTCCATCTACACGCTGATCCACTGGATCGAGCGGAAGTGGGGCGTGTCCTTTCCCGAGGGTGGCACCGGGGCGCTCGTCCGCAGCCTCGTGCGGCTCTTCCAGGACCTCGGCGGTACGCTCCGACTTGCGGCTCCGGTCGATCGAGTCACGCTCGAGACTACCGGCAAAGCGACCAGACACATTGTCCACGCCGCCGGCGGGCCGCCGGAGGCGTTCGATGCAGTCGTCTCGAATGCCGATGTCCACCATACCTACGCCAAGCTCTACCGCGGGGTCGCCGCAGCCGGCCGCCGGCAGCGGCGGCTGGAGCGAATGACCTGGTCGATGTCGTTGTTCGTGCTGTACTTCGGCACCAATCGTCGGTATCCGAACCTGGCCCACCACACGATCCTGTTCGCGTCGCGGTTTCATGGGCTTTTGCGGGACATCTTCCACGGCCACAGCCTGCCAACCGACTTCAGTCTCTATCTCCACGCCCCCACGATCACCGACCCGGGCATGGCCCCGGCCGGATGTGAGTCGTTCTACGTGCTCAGCCCCGTGCCGCACATGGGCAACGCGGCGATCGACTGGGAGGCGGTGGCCACCCGCTACGGCGACGCCATCCTCGAGTCGCTCGAGCAGCACCTCCCGGGGCTGCGCAAGGCGATCGTGACCCGTCGGCACTGCACGCCCACCGACTTCGCGGGGAGGTTCAACGCCCATCTCGGGTCTGCCTTCTCGGTCGCACCGACGCTCACCCAGAGTGCCTACTTCCGCCCCCACAACCGCGACCCGGACATCCCCGGCCTCTACCTCGTCGGGGCGGGCACCCATCCGGGGGCCGGCGTGCCCGGCGTCGTCAACTCTGCCAAGGCAACCTGCGACACGATCGCGGCCGACTTCCATGTCGTCGGCAGTTAGCAGCGCGTCAGCGGGGGAGTCGATCCGGCGGCACAGCCGCTCGTTCTCGTTTGCAAGCCGGCTGCTGCCCGCCGGCAAACGGGCCGACGTCGAGCGTCTCTACGCCTGGTGTCGGTGGTGCG
>JBIIOL010000134.1:0-7806 GCA_044336965.1 Pirellulales bacterium
GGAATCGTGCCGAGGTGCTGCTTGAGCACGCTGGTGGGCACCGTCGCCAGCCGTTTGGCGATCTCGCTGTTGGGATCGTCGAGGCGGCCGAAGACACGGGCTCCGGTGGGGCAGGCCTCGACGCAGGCCGGCTGCTCGTCGCGCATGATCCGGTGGTAGCACCAGTTGCACTTGTCGGCCACGCCGGTGTCGTGGTTCATGAAGCGGATTCCGTAGGGGCAGGCCTGTACGCAGTAGCCGCAGCCGATGCAGCGGTCGGCGTCCACCAGCTCGATTCCCTCCGGGCTCTTGATCGACGCATGCACCGGGCAGACCTGATTGCACGGCGCGTCGACGCACTGGTTGCAGAGCTTGGGGACGAAGTAGGCGCGCAGAACATCGTCGGGGTTGGGCTGTGTTTCGCCCGACGCCGCGTAGCCTGTCTCCGGGACCAGATCGACCTCGACGCGACCGTCCTTGTAGTGGACGTAGCGTTCCACCCATGTCCGCGACTGTCCTTCCGGGACGGCGTTCTCGACTCGGCAGGCGGTGAGGCACTTGCCCGCGCCGGTGCACCTCGTCGTGTCGACGAGAAAGCCCCACACGGGCTTGGCGCCGCCCGGCGCTGCGGGGGCGCCGCCATGAGGCGCGGGCGAGCTGCTCGGCGCCGCTCCGGCGAGGAGCGTGAGCGACATGGCGCCGATCGTCACGGTCGTGGCGTTGCGGAGGAAATCGCGGCGAGACGCCTCGGCGTCGTGGCTCACCGACGCGCAGCCACCACCAGACCCACAGCCACCGCCCGATGAGCCGCATCCGCCAGAAGAACCACAGCCGCCGCCGCCGGAGGCGGGAAGGAGGGGAAGGGGTGAAAAGCTCATGGTCAGTCTCCCGTTGAGTTGTCGGTCTTCTTTCGCCCGTCTTACGGAGCGGTGTCGTGGCCGCCGTGGCACTCGAAGCAGGTTTCAGGGGAAAGCGGCTCCGATGCGCCCTGTTCCTCGAGGTGGCCGGCGACGTTGATCTTCTTGAAGCCTGCCGGCATACCCACCGCGGCCTGGTGGCAGGAGACGCAGATCCTTCGGTCCTTCGTATTGTAGAGGTCGAGTTTGGTGAGGAAGTCGCCATCCCACGCGACGGCCTTCGGAATGGTCGCTGTCGGGTCGTTCCTGGCGGCCTTCGCCAGCCTGACGTGGTCGGTGCCGTAGCCGTGACAGTGCGCGCACCGGACCGCCTCGTGAGACTTGCCCGCCCGCTCGTGCTGCACGTCCTCGTGGCACGAATGGCAGGTCGCGTCGGCAGGAAAGAGGCTCGGCAGGGCGGCGTTGTCGGCCAGCGCCGACGTGCGGTAGGGGCCCTTTTCGCCGAAGTCACGCGGCACGAGGAGGGACCGCACCATGAGCCCCGCAAGCCCTGCCACGGCGAGCAGGCCGAGGAGTGTCCAAAGATGACGGGTGTCGCGGAATGTTGTCATGGCGGATCCAGATGTGGGGCGGCGGCCTCCCGCCGCGCTGGCGCCCGCGCGTCAACAATCCTAATGCTATCCTCATGGCTCCGGAGCCGCAAACTGGAGACGATCGCGTGCTCCTCCTGCCCACGTCCAAAACCGTCGAAAAGAGGCGGACCATCGACGACGTGCATCGGCCCGTTGCGAAAGTGCCGTCGATCGGGCTAGCCTGACTCCTCATGAACAAAGTCATCGCTTTCATCATCCCGCTGCTGCTTGCAGCGTCGGCGGTTTCAGCCGCCGAGATCGTCGTCAACACGCCTCTCGACTATCAGGTGGTGCAGCGGTCGACTCCGGGCAAGGGGCTCGTCCAGATCACCGGCGACCTCTCGGAGGAATGCCCGCCCGCGGCCACCATCGAAGCGAGGTTCGTGGCTGGCAACGAGGAGCCCGCCTGGCGGTCTGTTGGCGGTTCGGTGAAGGATCGCAGGCTCACCGCCACGGCAGCCGGGCCAGCGGGCGGTTGGTGGAGGCTCGACGTGCGGGTGGTGCACGCCGGACGGGAATGCGGTCGTGGAAGCGTCGCGCACGTCGGGGTCGGCGAGGTGTTCGTCGTCGCCGGCCAGTCCAACGCTGCCAATCACGGCGAGGAGCGGCAGATGACCGAGACCGGACGTGTCGCCTGCTTCGACGGCACGGCCTGGCGGCTCGCCAATGATCCGCAGGCCGGCGCCAGCGGGACGATGGGAAGCTTCATGCCGCCGCTCGGCGACACAATCGCACGGCGGCTGGACATGCCCGTGGGATTCATCGCCTGCGGCATCGGCGCGACGAGCGTGCGAGAGTGGCTGCCGAAAGGGGCGACGTTTCCCAGTCCACCGACCCTCGAAGGCCGGGTGGTTCGGCTGCCAGACGGCGCGTTGGCGAGCGATGGCGCCGCGTATGCCCACCTTGTGTCGCGGATGAAGTCCATGGGGCCGAACGGCTTCCGCGCCGTGCTCTGGCATCAGGGGGAAAGCGACGCCAACCAGAAGGACGCATCCTGCACACTGCCGGGCGAGCAGTACCGAGAGTATCTGAAGAAGATCATCCAGGACTCACGACGCGACATCGGCTGGAAGGTGCCCTGGTTTGTGGCGCAGGCCAGCTACCACGTGCCGGGAGACGAGAAGAGTGACGACATCCGGTCCGCGCAGGCGTCGCTCTGGAAGGAGGGCATCGCCCTCGAAGGGCCCGACAGCGACGCCCTCGTCGGGGAGATGCGTGAGCATGGAGGACAGGGCGTTCACTTCAGCGCGAAGGGACTCCGCGAGCATGCATCGAGGTGGGCCGACAAGATCCTCCCCTGGCTCGAGCGGCAATGGACCGCGCCGCGGAGCGTCGACGGCGGCACGGAGTGGGCCGACTACGCGCAGCTTCCCGAGTGTCACAGCATCGGCTGGGTGCGGGCCAACGTGCAGTCGCAGGACATGACCCGTTGGGATGGGGTGCTCGACGAAGCGATCTGGGGCACGCCGTCGCCCCAGCAGGCCGTGGCCCGCAACTGGGACTGGAAGATCAGCGACGAAGCCTGGCGTGAGGCCGTGGAACGCCACGGGGCAGGGCCGTTGGACGAGGTGGCATTCGAACTCTGGGTGCCGGACGGCGTGGCCGTCGTGAAGGGTGTTGTCGCCATCTCCGGCCATGGCAGTGGCGAGAACCTCTTTCGGCACAAGGGTATGAGGACGCTCGCCAGGGAACGGCATCTGGCCCTCTTTAAGTTTGTCGGCAATCCGATGCAGCGTGGTTTCTGGCCGACCAGCCTGCTGTTCGAGCGGCTGCGGACCTCCGGCGTCACGTCCGGTCACCCGGAACTCGAGCACGCGCCCCTCTTCCTCTACGGCCACTCCAACGGCACAGGCTTCTCCGCCATCTTCGCGGCCAACGAACCGGCGCGGGTGTGGGGATGGGTCTCGATGCGGCCCGGCACGACGTTTCAGGTGTACCAGCCCCGTGCGGCGCAGGTGCCCGGCCTGGTCATTTTCGGGGAGAACGATCCGTTTCTGGTCAAACCCTCGCTGGCGGAAAACCTCGCCGTCGTGCCGACGATCCGCAAACGGCACGCCGCCGTCTGGAGCATGGCCGTCGAGCCCAAGACGGGCCATGGCCCCGGCGAGAAGACATGGCCGCTCGTCTTCTCGTTCCTCCGCCGCTCTTTCGATGCCCGCGTGCCTGCCGATGGGGACTGCCGCCAGGGGCCGGTAACGCTCAACGCGCTCGCCGTCGATCGGGGCTATCTTGGCCAGAACTGGGACAGCGCCACGGGCGGCTACCAGTCTCTCCCCGTGTTTCCGTTCGCCGACTTCCCGGGCGAGAAGGCCGCCGCCTCATGGCTCATCGATGCCGGGTATGCGGACGACTGGCAGGCCTTCCAGCGCGAAGGCGAGATCGCCAGTCCGCGGTGACGGCCGTGTGCTGCACGATGGCTGCCAGGGTCGGGACGCGCGGGCCTACGCCTGAGCCGCCTATGCTTTGAGCGTGTCGTCGTGTCGGCCGGTGGCCGGTGGCAGATCACTGGCATGGAGGGCACGCAGCGCCGCGACGGCGCCAGCCCGCTTCTCCGCGTCGTTGTCCTCCCACTCGATGTTGATCGCGCGGCTGTAGCCGGAGCGATTCAGTTCGACGATCACCTCCTCGACATCCACGGCATCCCGACGGCTCCCCGCGGTGACGAAGTTCCAGCCGTTGAGTTTGCTGCCCATGGGCCGGTGCCCACCCAGGCGGCCCGCGCGGGTCGGGCCGTCGATCACCTGCACGCCCTTGATGTGCGCCGAATGGATCGCGTCGGCGTATTCGCGGATGAAGGCGATCGGACAGACCCCCTGCCAGACCATGTGGCTGGGGTCGAGGTTGAAGCCGACCACATCGGTGCCGTAGCCGGCATTACCGAGAAACCTAAGGTAGTCGCCGGCCGACTCGATGTCGCCCATCGCCCGCTCGCCCGGATGGCACTCGAGGTCGAAGGTCACGCCATACTTCCTGCAGGCGTCGAAGACAGGCGCGAACCGTTCGACGAGGAGTTCGAGGCTGACATCGAGCACCTCGGGGATCGGGCAACCGCCGATCGCCCGCGGCCGTGGTGGAAACTCGAACCAGTGGCTCCAGCAGTGGGCGGGAGATCCGACGAACCCTGGCACGGCGACCTTGCGGTCCTGAAGTTTGCCGAGATAGTGGGCCAGGCGGACGGAGCGAACAAGGTCGGCGCGGGCCTTGTCGTGGATCATCTTCCCGACGTCATCGGGCACGAAGTAGGGATTGGTGCGTGGCGGCTCGTTGCCGGCCTTCCGCCAGGCGACGTAGGCCTTCACCGGCTCGCCGCCGATGAATTGCAGCGTCTTCGCCGACGGCTCATCTCCCAGCGCCTGTCCCTGCAGGTGCGTGGCGACGGTGAAGATTTCAAGGCCGCGGCTCTTCGCCTTCGCGACCCGCGACTTGGCGTAGGCCTCGGCGCCCGCGTCGGTGTCGCACTGGGCGAGGTCGAGTTCCCACGCGGCCTCCTCCCAGCCGTCGAAGCCGCTCGCCGCCAGGAAATCGAGCCAGTTGTCTTCGGGAATGTCGCCGAACTGTCCGCGAACGAGACCGATCTGGTGATGCGAATGCTTGCCGGTGCGATGCTTGGCCGTCTGATGGAAGCCCATGAGTTTCCCCTTTTGAATGAGTTGGGAGCAGGATAGCCCGACCGAGGGCCCTTGTGCCAGTGGGCCACGCCTGCGCGGGCGGATCGAGGGCTGGACGGGGGGGGCGTCCGATGCCAAACCCTATTTTCTTTGCAAGTCCTTGACCTCTCCACGCAGGCTCGACATCTGCGAATTAACCATGTTCTCAAAGCCCCCTACGTCTTCCCGCAAGCCTGCGAGTTGACCACCGACGTACTTCAGCGATTGGTTATTCTGCTCCATGGCCGCCAGCTGATTTTGCATGATATCGATCTGCTCAGCCTGGGCCTCTCGGATGCTTGCCAGTGCAGTGAGGTTTTGCTTCTGAAAAACCCGCACTTCGTCGCGAAACTCGTCGGTGTCGTTCTTGTCGCTCGTGTCTATCGCTACCTGTGTCGATCTCAAGTCAGGGTGCGATGTCAAAAGCTCGTAGCAGCGTTCCGCAGCCGTCACAAGTTTTTTCCTGCGATTAACTCGCCACGCTTGAGCGATTTCTCTACCCAGCTTCTCTGCGGCAGCGTCTTTGTCGCGGGCATGTTCGATGATAAACTGAGGTGGACCCCGGATTTCGGGCGCCCTGATAAGGTGGAGCTTCCCGGGTGGGAGGCACCCTATCAGGAGCAGGACGATGGCCGGAAAGCGACGAGTATTTGGGGCAGCCTTCAAGGCCAAGGTGGCACTGGCGGCAGCCAAGGGCGACCGGACGACGGCGCAGTTGGCGAGCCAGTTCGGCGTCCACACAAGCCAAGTGACGGCATGGAAGAAGCAGCTCATGGCCCAGGTGGCCGAGCTGTTCGCCGACGGGCGGCAGCGGCGGCCTGACCAGACCACGGACGAGGAGGAACTCTACGAGCAGATCGGCCGCCTGAAGATGGAGGTCGAATGGTTGAAAAAAAAAGCTGCCGAGGTCGGCTGAGGTAAAGCGGCAATGCATCGAACCCAACCACAAGCACCTGAGCGTCGCCCGGCAGTGCCAACTCGTTGGCCTGGCGCGGAGCAGTTGGTACTACGAACCACTCGGGGAGTCGCCGGAGAACCTGGCACTGATGCGGGAGATCGACCGCCTGTACATCAAGCTGCCGTTCTTCGGCACCCGCAAGGTCCGGAAGCATTTCCGCATCAACCGCAAGCGGGCCCAGCGGCTGATGCGACTGATGGGCCTCGAGGCGGTGTGCCCGAAGCGATCGACCAGTCGCCCCGCCCCTGGCCACAAGGTTTACCCGTACTTACTGCGGAATATGGCGATTACAAAGCCCGATCAGGTCTGGGCCAGCGACATCACCTACATCCCCCTTCAACACGGCTTCCTGTACCTGACGGCGGTCATGGACCTCTACAGTCGCAACGTCCTGTCGTGGCGGCTATCCAACACGCTCACGGGCGACTTCTGCCTGGAGGCCCTCGATGCAGCGCTGGCACGAGCACGGCCGCAGATCTTCAACACAGATCAAGGGGCCCAGTTCACGGCAACGGCCTTCACGAGCCGATTGGAGAAGAGAGGCGTGGCCATCTCGATGGACGGTCGGGGGCGAGCTCTCGACAACGTGTTCGTCGAACGGCTGTGGCGAACGGTCAAGTACGAGGAGGTCTACCTGCGGGACTACGCCGATGGCTGGCAGGCCAAGAAGTCGCTGGGGAAGTACTTCGACTTCTACCAGAACGAGCGGCCCCACCAGGCCCTTGGCTACCGCACACCTTCGGAGGTCTATGCCGAGCGATGACGCGACGAAAACGTTCGCGCTCAAATCTCCGTTGAGACGGACTCAGAACAGAAAGCACATCAACAGGAACACAACCCGTAAACCGCCTCATGGCCGCGCGAGACCCTTGGAATGGGTCTCGCGGGCCACTGTCTAGTGGCGCTACACCTTAAACAGGGCCCCCGACTGTCCAACAAATGGGGTCCACCTCACTTGACTCTCTTCTTCGCTGGGAAAAACCACACTCACTCTGTCTCCTGCTTGACAGATTGAGCACAGAAGCCCGATCACCACCCAAAGTCGCTTCATGATCAGTTCTCTAGTATGACTCAACACAATTGCGTTCACGGTACGGTGGGCTGGCCAAACGTGACTGCATAGTAGGTGCTGCCGTTACGGCTCACAGCAAAGGCTGCACCGATTTCCCTCCAGCAGGTCTTAACGATGACGGCCCTATGTCCTAGGCTTTTCATCCACCCAGGCACGACGATAGGCAGCTGCTGGGGCACGTTGCCTGTTCCCGGACCAGCAAAAGCGATGATTTCACTCGCCCGATCATCTGCATCAGGCTTGGTTCGGATATGGCCTGTGTTGCCTTCTCTCGTCACTTCGAAAAGATCCTGCCAGTTCAGATAGCCGGTCTTGAGGATTCGAGTGGCATGGTGATGATCACTTTTTAGGTACTCCTGAAAATCCTGCGGCTTATCTCCTTGTAGGTGCTCCATCTTGCCGACCCGTGCCATCCATTGGCTGTGGGAAAGAGCGGCCTGTTCGAGCTTGATGTTGTAGGCGAGCCGAACCAGTCCCACTTGTTGCCGCTCATCGTTCACCATCTCGGCTACTCTTCGAAATAAATCATTTCCCAACGCTTCGGAGGCGATGCCAACGAACGCGATCACGGCGACCATGAATGAATAAAAACGAGCAGTCATTGACTCAGAACCTGTTGTAGAGGCGACTCAAGGCCCAGTTGGGTGGCACCTTCACCCCG
>JBIIOL010000135.1:0-7755 GCA_044336965.1 Pirellulales bacterium
CGGCGAAGATGCTTCACGCGAAACACGACATCGTGTCGTTTTCGCTTGGCCGACATCCGTCGGCTGGTTCTTACCCGGCCCTCCGGGCCTGGCGTAGAGCGGAAACGCTCAACAGCCACGACTTCATTAATAGCGGCCTTCGAAGCCCGCGAAGCCGCCGTGGATGATCGTGCTCGAGCCGGCGTCGATCCCGGAGACGCTGGCCGGGCCGGTGATCACCGGCGGCCACTGACCGTCGGCCTGGGCGATGTTGCCCACGCCCACCACACGGTAGCCCAGCGACAGGCTCCAGCGGTCGGTCACATCCCAGGCCAGGCCGGTGTCGACCGAACCCAGCCATGAGAACACGCCCAACGTCGAGTGAACGTTGACCGGGGCGCCGGAGGCGAAGACGGCCTGCGTCCCGGCACCGGTGGCCAGCGTCGTGGTGTTCGTGATCGAGTTGCCGGCAATCATGAACTTCGGCACCGAGGAAAAGCGAACCTGGGGGAGGAACCGCCAGTCGAACTTCGCCCCCACCTGCGCACCGTAGAGATTGTTGTTGGTGGCAACATTCAGATCGAGCGTGCCGGGGGCGCCTCCACCGGGAAAGCTCGTCTGCGTGAGCACGTCCTCGAGTTGGAAGAACCGAAACCCAGCCAGCCACATGAGATTGATCCTGCGGCTCGGAGTGGCCGGATCCTGCGAGAGAAACTCGGGCCGCTCCCAGAGCGAGTAGAGCCAGTTGATCTCGACGTCGTTGACGAGATCGGAGCGGCTGATCGTCTGCGCCGCGGCGTTGGTGAGATACGCTGAGGCGGGCGTGCTCCCAACCATCACGCTTTGCGCCTGCGGAATGGCGTCGATCGTCGCCGGACTCGCCGTGGCGGTCGCTGACGAGCCGATGCCATAGACGCCCCAGTAGATGAACTCGACCGCGTTCTGCTGCCGTGGGCCGAACCAGCGGCCCACGTGCAGGTCGACGCCACCGGGCCAGGTGGCTGCGGCATTGCTGGTCGTGAGCTGCACGCCACCTGCTGGCTGCATGGTGGCCGTGCCCGCGGGGAGCGTGCGGGTCATCACCAGGCCGCTGGCGCCGGCGAACCAGCGGGGCCAGTTCGGCAGCATGTCGGCTGCGGCACCGACGGGGATGCCGGTAAAGCCACCGGCATAGAGTGGGTCGGCGATATACATCGGCGGCGGCTCACCCACGGCGGGGAGTGCCGCATCGGAGCCTGGAGTCCGTTCTGACAGGGCAGCGTTTGGGGGTGCCGGCACAGGCTCTCCCAACGGAGCGAGGTCGTTCGGCGTCGGCAGCGGCTCCTGCGATCGGCCCACCCTCGACAGCAGTGCCATGCAGAGCATGGCGACACACCACCAGCCGCCCGCGCCACGCCGCAACGGAGGCGCGGATGGCGGGCTCATCGGGAGGGGGAATAGCACCATGGGGGCACACGCCAACGCGGGGCGGACACGGATCGACGACGACGGAGGCGAGAGAGTCTGGAAACACCGAGCGGGGGTCAAGCCCGCTTTGCCTGTGGCAAGGGCCAAGCAGACGCATGCAGATCCCCCGGCTTGCGCCGGGGGCTTTTATGGGGAGCCGAGACGAATCACGCATACAAGCCGGGAGCGAAAGCGGGGGGATCGCCCGGCGCTGCTCATCCAACGGTACACTCGCAATTCGCGTGCGACCCGCAAAACGCCCAAGCACGCACCGTCAGGCAGGCCGGCGGCCCAATGACCGACAGCCGCAAATACCGTCGTCGTGGAAGTCTGAGAAAGATGCCCGATTCACGCAGAGAGCGGCACACACGAGCGTCGGCGTTGGCCTGGCTCGACCGCCGGATCAACTTCGAACGTGCGATGCCGGCGGCGGCGACGCCCGGCACGTTCGGGCTCGCGCGGGTGCGGCGACTGCTGGCCGCCATCGGGAATCCTCATCACCAGTTTCCGGTGGTTCATGTGGCGGGAACCAAGGGAAAAGGCTCGACCGTTGCCATGCTGACCGCGGTGCTGCAGGCCGCCGGGCACCGCGTGGGCCGCTACATGTCGCCTCACGTCGACGCCCTCGAGGAACGCATCTGTGTGGGCGGCCGGCCGATTTCCGCCGCCGACCTCGTGCGGGCATTCAATGTCGTGATTCCGGCCGTCGAGCGGATGGATGTGGCCGCCAGCCGGCGTGGCGACGGTGGCCCCACCTGGTTCGAGGTGCTGACAGCGGTGGCGTTCGTGCACTTCGCGCGGTCCCGCGTCGAGATGGCCGTGCTCGAGACCGGACTTGGTGGTCGGCTCGATGCCACGAACGTCTCGCAGCCTGTGCTGTCGATCATCACGAGCATCAGCCTCGACCACATGCATCTGCTCGGCCCCACCGTCGGCCACATCGCCGCGGAGAAAGCCGGCATCATCAAACGTGGCTGCCCTGTGATCTCCGCGGCGATCCATCCAGAGGCCCGGCAGGTGATCGAATCGACCGCCGCCCGTCGCCGCGCACCGCTCGCGCAGCTGGGCCGTGATTTCGAGGCCGGCTACCTGCCGCCGGATGCGATCGATGCCGAACCCGATCCGCTTGCCCCAGGCCGCGTGGCGGTGACGCTGACCGATGCGCCGTCTGCCCATCCCCTTGTCTTCCCGCTGGGCATGCGTGGCAGTCATCAGGCGATCAACGCGGCAGTCGTGGTGATGGCGGCCCGCATTCTCGATGCGCAGGGCATCAGCATCACTGACCGGGCGGTCGCGAAAGGGCTGCGCGCGGTCAGTCTGCCTGCCAGGATCGAACGCATCGGCGAGCGACCGCTCGTCATCCTCGATGCGGCACACAATGTCGCCTCGATGGAGTCGCTCGTGGCGACGCTCGCGCCGGCCGCACGGGCCTTCCATCCGACGGTGCTTCTCTTCGCCGCCAGTGCTGACAAGCAGATCGCGGAAATGCTGACGGTCACGCGGGGCCATTTCGACCATGTCGTGATCACGCGCTACGCCACCAATCCCCGTGCCGCGACGGTGACACAACTGGTGGAGGCCTGCCGGCAGGCGGGCCTGCCCGCGCCGCAGGTCGCGACGGCACCGGCCGAGGCGTTGCGGCTGGCGCGATCATTGGCCACCACACGCGGCCTCGTCTGTGTGGCTGGCAGCTTCTTCCTCGCCGCTGAGATCCGCGCGGTGATGTGAACCGGCTGCGGCGACGGTCGGCCGTTCAATCCTGCTGGCGAACCGCGTCGACCGCCTTTGCCAACACCGGATCCACCCGCCTCGGCAGTGACGCCTGCGAATCCGGCTGCGGTGCGACGGCTCCTTCGCCGTTCGGCGAGTTGGTCACGCCCCCCTTCGGCGACACCGCGTCACGGCTTCGCCGCCATGACAGCAAGGCCTCGATCTGCCTCCCGGTGGGCGAGATCTCGCATCCCCGGTCAGGACTCACTCCCCACTCGGCATCATCGTCATCATCACTCCGACGGTGGATGTTCATGCGGCTCGGACGCAGATACTCCGAGGTGGTCAGCTTCAGAAGACCGCTGCCGTCCGACAACGGCAGGATCGACTGGACGGTGCCCTTGCCGAAGGAACGGCTTCCCACCACGGTCGCCCGACCGTGATCCTGCAGGCACGCGGCCACCACTTCCGCCGCGCTTGCCGTGAGTCCGTCGACCAGCACTGCCATGGGCAGGTCGGCGAGAACGGCACCGCGTGTGGCCCGCCGCACGTCGAGGGCCGCAGCATCGTCGCCGGCGGTTCCAGCGTCACGAACACCCCGTCCCTTGGTCGACACGATCACGCCATCGTCGAGAAAAATGTCGCAGACCTCCACGGCGGCTGACAGCAGGCCGCCCGCGTTGCCGCGGAGGTCCAAAACAAGCAGGTGGCTCGAGACCTGCTGGTCGCTGTCGGGTTGCTGCTCGAGTTCTGACATGCGAACTGCAATCGCTTCCACGGCGCGTCGGAGTTCGTCGGCCGTCCGTTCGCCAAAGTTCGTGATGCGAATGATCGCGGCACCGGGCTCGCCTTCGATCATCCATTCCCACGAACCGTCCTGACGGCGTCGGTCCCCCAGCACGCTCTCCGTCCGGACGACCTCCCGCACCAGGGCGATGTCGCGAACCGATGCATCATCCACCGCGTCCGCCGCAGGGTTCGTGGAAGGTGATGCGACCGAGAGGAGCACGGGCGTGCCGGGCCGTCCCCGCAGGCGTCGAAACGCCTCGTCGAGCGACATCGCCAGGGTGGGGGTGCTGTCGATGGCCAGAATGCGGTCGCCGGCGGCGACACCAGCACGCCAGGCAGGCGAGCCAAACACGGGACTCACGACAGCGATGCCGCCACGCGCATCGGCCCTGGCCAACTCCAGCCCCACGCCGCCAAACTCCTGATCGAGAAGGCTCTCCAACTGGTCGCGACGATCACCGACGACGAAAGCGGAATGCTCGTCGAGGCGGGAAAACACGCCCTCCATCGCGGCATCGAACAGACTCTGCTGGTCGACAGGTTCGAGATAGGTTCGTTCAATCGCACCGAGCACCTCGGCAAAGAGGCGACCGTGGCCGGCGCGGTCGCGGGCCAGCCAGGCCACCACCGCGGTGACGACCATCAAGAGCAGCACGAAGAGGTTACGTTTGGGCATGGCGGCGGGTTGAGCGGGCGGGGTCAGTCGGCGGTGCAGGCGATCGGGTCAGCCGTGAGCGTCTGCCCTTTGGCTACCACGGTCACGCCTCGCGGCGAAACCGTCAAGCCCCGGGCGGCATCCTCCTCGGCATTGAAGCCAATCGACATGCCGGGCGGCACCCGGACGCCCTTGTCGATGATGGCACGCCGCACCCGGGCGTGGCGGCCAATGTCCACTCCCTCGAAGAGAATGCTCTCCTCGACCCCTGCAAAGCTGTTCACACGCACGCCAGGGCCGATGATCGACCGGGTGATCCGGCCGCCGGAAATGATCGCCCCCGGGCAGACGAGGCTGTCGGTGGCCTCGCCTCGGCGGGAGCCCGGCCCCTCGCCGGCGAAGACAAACTTCGGCGGTGGATACGTCGGGTAGTGCGTGCGGATCGGCCACTCCTCATCGTAGAGGTTGAGTTGCGGATCGACGTCGATGAGGTCCATGTTGGCCTCGAAGTAGGCGTCGATCGTCCCGACATCCCGCCAGTAGGCGTCGCGCTTCCTGTTCTCGTCGCGAAATGGGAAGGCGTGCACGCCGTGGGATTCGATCACGGCAGGCAGCACATCGTGACCGAAGTCGTGCCGGCTCGTGCGATCGTGGGCATCCTCCTTGAGCCGCTCCAGAAGAAACGGCGCCGAGAAGCAGTAGATGCCCATCGAGGCGAGGCACATGCCGTCGCTCCCCGGGATCGTGGGCGCATCGGCCACCTTCTCGCGGAAGGCCCGCACCCGGCCCGCACCATCGACCTCCATCGTGCCGAATTCACGGGCCGCCTCACGGGGCACGGGCAACGCGCCCACGGTCACGTCGGCGCCGCTCTCCTCATGCGCATCGATCAGCGTCTGGTAGTTCATCTTGTAGATGTGGTCGCCGGCGAGCACGACCACCAGCCGGGGAGCCGCCATCTCCAGAGAGTAGATGTTCTGGTAGACAGCATCGGCCGTGCCGAGATACCAGTTCTCATCGACCCGTTGCTGCGGCGGCAGCACGTCAAGGAACTCGCCGAGATCCCTGCAGAAGAAGCGGTGCCAGCCGACGTTGATGTGGCGATCGAGACTGATGGCCTTGTACTGCGTCAGCAGGAGCATGCGACGGAGCCCGCTGTTGAGGCAATTCGAGAGGGCGAAATCGATGATGCGGTAGCTGCCGCCGAACGGCACGGCGGGCTTGGCCCTGTCGCGCGTCAGCGGTTCGAGCCTCGCCCCTTTGCCACCGGCGAGCACCACCGCGACGACGTCGCGAAACCGCCTCTGGTCCACGTGCTGGGAACGCATGAACAACTTCTCTCCCGTGATCGGCCGCCATGCGGAGATGACCGTGATCCTGACCACGTCTGGACAGACTATACGCGGAACCCCCCGCTAGTGGCGATGCCGGCGTGGCATCCCGGCCTCCGGAGGCACTGTTTTTACGATTGAAGCGATCTGGCCCCGATCGGGGGCGGTCTTTACCATCCCCGTCTCTCGCCCGGAAACCCGCTGTCGTTCGGATACGGCAGCGGTACCGGTGCCCACCTGGAACCCACTGCCATGGCCAGCCGGTCAAAAGGCCACACCCGTCGTGATCGCGACACCGACTCGAGCGACTCCCTCAAGCCGCTGGTGGTGCTCGTGCTGCTGGGAACGATCCTCTACGGCGCCTGGTCAGTCGTCAACAAGGGCCCGGGTGGCGCGGCGACAACCCCTGCGGAGCCCGTACGGGTGGATCTGGCGTCAGCGCCTGCGTTTGCACCACAGGTCGACGTCCCCGCCGCCCAGGCAACGGCGGCAGCGACTGCCCCTCAGATCACCGCAGGCATGGCAGCGTCGGGCAGTGGTGGTTCCACGCCGCTCTTTCCCGGCACCGCAGGCCTGACACAGGCCGCGAACCCGGCTTCCGCAGCGGCAACACCGCCGGTGGCGGCCACCGATACAGCCCCCACCTACCTGAACGCCGTGTCCGCCCCTCCGCCGGTGGCGGATTCGTCCGCCACGGCGAACCTCATGGCACCACAGGCAACCGCCCCTGCCGCGTTACCAACCACGCCCCCGATGCCCCTGAGCGTTCCGCCGGCAACGGCATTCGACACAGCCACCCCCCCGCAGCAGCCGCCCCCGTCGAGCTTTGCCAGAGAGGCTCCGCCGTCGGCCGCCTTCGCGTCGGCGTGGGCCGATGCCCATGACAAGCTCGCAGCCGGCCGCTATGCCGAGGCGTTGGCAGTCCTCTCGTCATGGCACGACGAGCCGTCGCTCGGACTCGAGGAGAGCCAGCGGCTGGAGGATCTCCTCGGACAATTGGCCGGCACGGTGATCTATTCCCAACAGGATCTGCTGCTGCCGCCGCATGTCGTGCAGCAGGGGGAAACACTGCTGTCGATCGCCACGCCGCTGGCCGTGCCGTGGCAGTTGCTTGCCAAGATCAACGGCGTGGAGGACCCGGCGAGACTCGTACCGGGAGAATCGCTCAAGCTCGTCCGCGGGCCCTTCGACGCCGTGGTGAGCGTGTCGCGAAGGCGGCTCAGCCTGCAGGTGGGCGGCAACTATGCCGGCAGTTTCCCGGTCGTGGTGGGCCGGCAGATCCGCGAACGCGTTGGCTCCGCCGTGCCGGTCGTATCCGTTCAACGCGGCGATGCCCCGGCAGACCCGCCCGGTCCAGCGATCCAGGTGGCCTGGGCGCAGCCCGGTTCGAAGTCGATCGGTCTGGCGGATGGCCTTGCCATCGAGGGCGTCGCCGATCCAGCCACGGTCTCCGAAGACACCATCCCGGGCACGAGCCTGATCGTCGCCGATCGCGACCTCGCGGAAATTTCCGACATCCTCGGCCAGGGCTCCCGGGTGCTCGTGCGGCAGTAAGCACTCGAGCGGGCATCCTCGACGCCAGTTGGGGACTGCCCATGCTCGTCGCGAGCTACCCGTTTCCCGGCTGCGTGCGCTGAGGCGTGTCGGCCGATTCGTCAGCGAGAAATGGCAGAAGTCGCTGCGGGTCGGGTGACTCTTGCGTGCGGCTCGCTCTCTTGACCTCGCCATCGCGGGCGAGCGACCGCCGCACCGGATCCTGCTGCATCGCGCCACGACGATCGCGGCGGCTGCCGTGGCGATGGGCGACGTCGCGGGCCTCGACCCGGGCATCGGGATCGCTCCGCA
>JBIIOL010000136.1:0-7694 GCA_044336965.1 Pirellulales bacterium
CGACACCAGCCAGGCGCAGGTCGAGCAGGTGCCCGACGATGCGTCGATCCGCACCAGGTGCCGGACGAGGAGGTCCTCGTGGTCGTTGCCCCGCAGCATCAGCGTGGGCACGTCGAACACGACTGCCGTGCCGTGCGTTCCGACGCAGGTGATGCCGCCGAGGCTCTTCTGCTTGGCGTTCAACACCTGCCTGCCGAGAAAGTCGAGAGACAATCCTTCCATCGTGGCATCGGGCGCGACCACGGTGAGTCGTTCGTTCACTGCCATGCAGTTGCCGACACCGACCTCGACGAGTTCGTGCCGAGGGAGTTTCCCGCTGTCGGACGGCTTCTTGACCGGCCGCACGGTGGCGAGGATCGCGAACGTGAATCCAACGACGGTCTCCTTGATGGATGCGGAGACGTCGTCGGTGTCGCCGCTGGCGAATCGCGTGGTGGCGATGAGCACGATCCGGTTCCAGCGATCGCGGTTGGGATCATCCACCACGGTGCCGGCTTCGATGACCGTGATGGGCTTTGGGACGGGCGACGAATCGGTGGCGATTGCTGACCTGCACGGGCAGAGGCAAGCCAGCGACATGACCGCCACGCCGACCCACGCAACTGCCCGGGTGCCGGTGGGCTGTCGGTACGACGGATGATTTCCAGCTCCAACCACGACACCGCTCCTCGGGCCAACGAGCCGCGGCAGATTCCGCGCGGGGCGGAATCATGGAGAGACGGTCCCTTCGAAGCAAGAGAAAATGGAGAAAGTCGGCCGGACCAGCCTGCAGCCGCGAAAAATCGACTTCCGCCGCCCGGCGTCCTCGCACGCACCAGGTACACCCCGTCTGTTCTGGACTGGAAACGCCGGTCTCGCGAGGGAGCGACTCAGCGATCTTCGTCGAACGACCGCTTGCTGCGGAGCAGGTGGTGGTAGTGCTGTGCGAAGCGATGGGCCTCGTCGCGGACGTATTCCAGGAGTCGCAGCGAATAGGAATCGCGGGAGAGCCGCAGCGGTTCGCTCCTGCCCGGCAGGAACACCTCCTCCTCCCGCTTCGCCAGCGAGATCACGCAGGGTGCCACGATGCCGAGCGATTCGAGAGCATCCATCGCCGCCGAGAGCTGCCCCTTGCCGCCGTCCACAAGGAAGATGTCGGGCAGCGACGCACCCTCGCGGGCGAGCCGGGCAAATCGCCGCGACACAACCTCGTGGATGCTCTTGAAGTCGTCGATGCCATCCACCGTCTTGATCCGGTATCGCTTGTAGCCGGGCTTGAACGGCAGCCCGTCGATGAATTGCACGAGGCTCGCCACGGTCTCGTTGCCCGCCAGATGCGCGATGTCGACACCCTCGATCACCCGCGGCGGACGCGGCAGGCCGAGTACCTTCTCCAGTCCGGCGAGCCCCTTCTTCGGGTCGACAAGAAACACCTCCGGCTGCACGTGCTCCTCCAGATCGCCGCGCTGGTCGAGCGTTTCCAGAAGTCGGATCTCGTCGCGGAGTCGTGCGGCCTTTTCGAATTCGAGCGACGCAGAGGCGGCGAGCATCTCCTGCCGCATCTCCTCGAGGAGACGCTTCTTTCCGCCATCGAGAAAGGTTTTCAGCCGGTTGATGTCGCGGCGGTATTCCTCCTTCGAGATGCGGAGGTTGCAGGGCGCCGTGCACTGGTCGATGGAGGCGAGCAGGCAGGGACGGAACCACCGCCACTGGTCGTCGTTGGCGTCGATGTCGAGCGAGCAGGTGCGGAACTTGAAAATCCGCTGCAGCACGACGATCGCGCCGCGAAGGCTGCCCGCGCTCGTGAACGGCCCGTAGAGCTTCACGCCCTTCTGCTTCGGGGTGCGGGTGAACTCGACCCGCGGGTAATCCTCGTGGGTCGTGATCTGCAGATACGGGAACGTCTTGTCGTCTTTGAGGTCGGAGTTGAACCGCGGCTGCACGTCCTTGACGAGCCGGCTCTCGAGCAGCAGGGCGTCGACCTCGCTGTCGGCCTCGAGATAATCGATGTCGCGGATCTCCTGCACGAGATCGGCCGTGCGGCGGTCCTGCTCGGCGGCCTTGAGGAAGTAGCTCGACGCGCGGGCCCGCAGGTTCTTCGCCTTGCCAACGTAGATCACGCGGCCGGCGGCATCTTTCATCAAATAGACGCCCGGCGTCTGCGGAAACGTTTTGACCTTCTGCGCGGCTGCGGCCCGATCGCCGGTGGTCGCCGCCTGATCGGTGTCGGCGGGCGTGGATTCGGCGGCGTCGGATGGGTCGTGGTCGCTCACACTGGCATTCTAGCCGATCGGGTGTTCGCCGCCGGTTCGGGGCTGCCCATGCCCCGTCGCCGGACGTTCGCTACGGCCATCCATGGCCTTCGCTCACTCGATGGCGGCTGCGCTCCGGCATCCTGCCTGCGCTTGCCGCCAACGCCGGCTCTCGGGGCATGGGCAGCCCCTCACGGATTCCGCATTCAAAACAGAAAGCCCCCGGCGGAAGCCGGGGGACACCGAGTGCGCATCGGATATCGCAAGGGAAAAGGTTGCCAGGCCCCTTTTCGTTCGGAGCGGCGAGGGCAGGCGGGCCGGATCCCGAAGCGAGCCTCAGGCGCCTCCGAGCCACCGATGCAGCCATTCCGACAGACGTTCCGAGGAGCCGCCGAAGCGAGCGGAGGGTATCCGGCCCGCCTGCCCGTGCTCACCGCAAGGCGTGGCATCGTGTTGCCGATGCTCGCATGCATCACACGCCAGCGAGCGAGCGCAGGTCGCGCTCCAATGCGTCGAGCCGCTGCGTCAGCGCCGATTTCTTGGCTGCGAGCTGCTGCTGGTCGCAGGGCGCCGCCGCGGCGAACAGGTAAAACTTGATCTTCGGCTCCGTGCCCGAAGGACGGGCGGCCACGCAGTTGGCAAGCACGGGGAAGTGGCCCGCGGCGGTGTCTGCTGCCGACAGGCTGGCTGTCGGCGCCGCGGGGTCGGCCAGGTCGAACATCACGAGGTCGCCCTTCGCCCCGGTAAAAGGCACTGCCGTCGCGCCGGGCGTCGAGGTGGTGAGACTGCCGTAGTCGCGGACTCGGGCCACCGGCAGCCCGCCGAGCGATGCGGGCGGCTTTGACCGGAGGGTCGCCATGATCTCCCGCATGCGGTCCATGCCCGCCGCGCCCGGGAGCGTGATCGCCACCTGCCGCTCGAGGTGGCAGCCGTACGTGCAGAAGATCGCGTCGAGCTGTTCGTGCAGCGTTTTCCCCTGCGACCTGAGCGACGCCGTCAACTCGGCCAGCAGGAGCGAGGCCACGCTTGCGTCCTTGTCGCGGACATGCGTGCCTGCCAGGTAGCCGTGCGACTCCTCGCAGCCGAACACAAAATGTTCGGGGCCCGTCTCGTCGATCGCCTGGCCGATCCACTTGAAGCCGACCTGCAGCGTGTCGACGGTCGTCGCCCGGTAGGCCTCCGTGATTCGACGCACGAGGCCCGTGGTCACGAGCGTGGTGATCACGTGGTCGGTGGCCTCGAGCGTGCCGAGCCGCTTGCGGCTGGAGAGCACCCAGTCGACGAGCAGGGCCGCAATCTGGTTGCCCGTGAAGGTCTGCCACTCGCTGCCTGGAGCCATGGTGAGCGGTGCGGCCGCGCCGAGCCGGTCGCAGTCGGGGTCGCTCGCCATCACGAGGTCATCGCCGCGGCCCTTCGCCTCGGCAATCGCCCCCTGGAGCACCGCCGGATTTTCTGGGTTTGCCACGTGGCCTGGCACGTTTGGGAAATCACCGTCGGGCATCTCCTGCGGGCCATAGAGTCGCAGTTTCTCGAAGCCGGCGCCGTCGAGCACCGGCACGACGGCGCTCGCACCCACGCCATGAAGCGGCGTGTAAAGAATGGAGACGTCCCGCGGGCCGATGGTCGACTGCCTGAGCACCGCTGCGACGAAGGCGGGATCAATCTCCTGCTCCACGAACTGCACGCGGCCGGCCGCGACGCCCGCATCGAAGCGCTCGCGGTGCACGGCGTCGCACCGCATCACGCGGTCGATGATCCCCTTGTCGTGCGGTGGGAGCACCTGCACGCCACCGGCCCAGTAGACCTTCACGGCGTTGTCGCTGGGCGGATTGTGGCTGGCCGTCACCATGATGCCGCAGGTGCTCTGCGTGTGGCGAACGGCGTATGACAGTTCCGGCGTGCTGCGGAAGCCGCGAAGAAAGAAAATCCTGAAGCCGGCCGCGAGCAAAACCTCGGCGCAGAGTTTGGCAAAGTGCTCGGAGCGATGGCGTGTGTCGTAGGCGATGGCGCAGGAGGGCTCCTCGCCGGCAGGCATGACGCTCCTCACGTAGTCAGCCAGACCCTGCGCGCTTTCGCCGATCGTGCGGTCGTTGATGGCGTTGGAGCCGACCGGATACATCCGGCCGCGGCGGCCGCCGGTGCCGAAGGGGATCACCGTCCAGTAGACGTCGTCGAGTTCCTTCCAGACGGCTGGCTCCCCCTCAGCCCGGTCGATCCGCGTCGCCAGTTCACCAGCAAACTCCGCATAGCGCGGCTGTGTCAGCCACTCTCGCATCGTCTGGGCGGAGTGTTTGGTGATCGTGCTCGCTGCGTGGGCGGCATCGATGGCAGCGAGACGGGCTGCGAGCGAGGTGTCTGGGGAAGTGGACATGGAAGGAAGACTCCGGCCGGCGGTGCGGAAAGTTCGAGAAGATGACGTGTGTGCTGAATTCACTCGGCGGTTTTATACTCCCAGGCCCGCGTCGAGCACACATCGAAAACAGGACTATCAGAGCCCATGGGCGAATCCAGCAGTGAACCGACGCGCGATACTCTGATCGTCAGCGTCTCCGGGCTCCGCGGCATCGTGGGCGGCAGCCTCACGCCCGAGGTGGCCGTGCGGTATGTCGCCGCTTTCGCCGCGACGCTGCCCACCGGGCCGATCGTGATCGGCCGCGACGGCCGCACCTCCGGACCGCTGCTGGCGGCGGCCATCACGGAACACCTCACGCGATCAGGCCGCGACGTCATCGACTGTGGGATCGCAGCCACGCCCACCGTGGGGATCGTCGTGCGACAGGAGCGGGCCGCCGGCGGCATCCAGATCTCCGCCAGCCACAACCCCGCTCCTTACAACGGCCTCAAGCTTTTTTCTTCGGAAGGCCGCGTGCTCCCGGCAGCAGCCGGGGCCGTGGTGCTCGAGCGATTTCAGGCTGCGGCCTCCGTCAATGCATCTGCAGGCCAGGTTGCAGCACAGTCGGGCACCGTTCGCACGGTTGATGGCGGGCCATCACACATCGCGCTCGTCGCGAAGACGGTGGACGTGGAGGCGATCCGCCGCTGCCGGCCGCGGGTCTGGCTCGACGCGGGGCACGGTGCGGGCAGCCGCGTGGCCCGGCCGCTGCTCGAGCATCTCGGCTGCGAGGTCGTGATCGAGGGGGGCGAGCCCGACGGCCGCTTCGAGCACACGCCTGAGCCGACGGCCGATAACCTTGCCGACATGCTGCCACGGATTGCGCCTCAGCACGCAGATATTGGATTTTTTCAGGATCCCGATGCCGACCGGCTGGCGATCGCGACCGCCGATGGGCGATACATCGGTGAGGAGGCGACGCTCGCGCTCGCGTCGGAGGCGGTGCTCGCGAAGACCCCGCTGGCGAAAGGCTCGGGGCCGATCGTGGTCAACTGTTCCACCAGCGGCATGGCAGCGGTGATCGCCGCGCGGCACGGCGCGGCATGTCATGTCTCGGCGGTGGGCGAGGCGAACGTTGTGGATGCGATGCTCGCCTGTGGCGCCATCCTCGGTGGTGAGGGGAACGGCGGCGTGATCGATCCGCGGGTGGTGCTCGTCCGCGACAGCTTCGTGGCGATGGCCCTCGTGCTCGAGCGGATGTGCACGGTCGGTGGCAGTCGCAGTGAGCGAGATGGCAGGGGGATCGCGAGCATCGAGAGCTTGGCCCGGGCGCTGCCGCAGTTGGTCATGAAGAAAACCAAGGTCGATCTCTCACCGGAGACCCGGGGGCCCGCGCTTGGCGCGGCGCTCGACCGGATCGAACGGGCCTTTCCGACAGCGCGGGCCAGCCGGCTCGACGGTCTGCGGCTCGATTGGGAGGGAGGTTGGCTGCTCGTGCGATCGAGCAACACCGAGCCGATCGTGCGGATCGTGGCCGAGGCGGCCGATGCGATCGCGGTCGACGAGGCGATTCAGTTGGCGACGTCGGCGCTGCTCGCGGGCTGACCGAACAATGGGGAAGACGTCAGCAAACCCGCGGCTCCCGACTGCCGGCCAGCGCGCCTACACTGCCCTGCCGGCAGACGGTCTGTCTTGAAGGTGACGACGCGATGAATGATCCTCTACCCCCCGTCTGCGTCTGGCTCAAGCGGGATCTCCGCGTGGACGATCACCCTGCGCTCGCGGCGGCCGTGGCCCGCGCCCGAGGCGGGGCCGTGTTCGCGGTGTTTCTCTACGAGCCCGAGGTGCTCGCGCAGGAGGAGTGGCATTCAAGCCATACCGAGTTCCAGCGGGAATGCCTCGTCGAGATGGAGGCCCAACTCGGTCGGCTCGGGATGCGGCTCGTCACCCGCCGCGGAGAGGCGGTGGCGATGCTCGAGCAACTCCGTCACGAGACCGGCTTCAGGCTCCTCTTGGCCCACGAGGAGACCGGCACCGGTGTGACCTATGCCCGCGACAGGCGGGTGAGACGATGGGCACGCGAGGCGGGCATCGAGTTTGTCGAGCTGCCGCAGACGGGTGTCGTACGCCGGCTCGTGTCGCGGAACGGCTGGAATCGGCTCTGGGAGACACGGATGGAGGCGGCGTGTGCTCCCGTGCCGCGGAGCACCGGCCGCGGCGGACTCGCGGCCGTCACGCGGCTCGAGACCGCCGGCATCCTCGGCTGCCGCGACCTCAGCCAGCCCCCCGACACGACCGACAGGCAGCGGGGCGGCGAGCGGTCGGCCGGCGCGGTGCTCGACGACTTTCTCGCCCGTCGCGGCCGGCACTATTCCGGCGGCATCTCGAGCCCGCTCTCGGCGCCGACGAGCTGCTCACGGCTGAGCCCCTTCCTCGCCTTCGGCGCGATCTCGATGCGACGGGTCTGGCAGGCGAGCGAGGCCCGTCGCAGCGACGTCTCTGCCGCGCTCGCCACGGCGACGAGCCCGCGCGACCGGGCGGAACTGAAGGCCTGGCAGCGGAGCCTCAAGGCGGTGCAGTCGCGGCTGCACTGGCACTGCCACTTCATGCAGAAGCTCGAGGACGAGCCGGCGATCGAGTTGCAGAACATGCTGCGGGCTGCCGACGGCTTGCGCGAAGCGGAGGTCTCGCCCGAACGGCTTGCCGCGTGGCAGGCGGGACGGACGGGCTATCCGCTCGTCGATGCCTGCATGCGCAGCCTCGTCGCCACCGGCTGGCTCACGTTTCGGATGCGGGCGCTGGTCGTGTCGTTCGCGAGCTATTCGCTGTGGTTGCACTGGCGGCCGACGGGGCTGCACCTGGCCCGCCATTTCCTCGACTTCGAGCCCGGGATCCATTGGTCACAGTTGCAGATGCAAAGCGGCACGACCGGCATCAACACGCTGCGGATCTACAACCCGACGAAGCAGGCAGTCGAGCAGGATCCTCGCGGTGTCTTCATCCGCCGCTGGCTGCCGGAACTCGTCGGCGTGCCGCCGGCCTACGTCCACATGCCGTGGACGATGCCTGCCCCCGTGCAGCAGGCTGCCGGCTGCCTGATCGGACGCGACTACCCAACGCCACTGGTCGAT
>JBIIOL010000137.1:0-7687 GCA_044336965.1 Pirellulales bacterium
CCGCAACTACACCGGCTGCGGCAACACGATCAACGGCAACCATCCGATCGTTCGCGAGCTGATCTTCCTCTGCCTGCGGCACTGGGTGCACAACTACCACATCGACGGCTTCCGATTCGATCTGGCGAGCGTGCTCAGCCGCGACCGCAACGGCGACATCCTGCCCAATCCGCCGATCGTCGAACTGATCACGGAGGATCCGCTGCTCGCCGACACGAAGATCATCGCGGAGGCGTGGGATGCCGCCGGGGCCTACCAGGTGGGCTCGTTCGCCACCCTGCGGTGGGCCGAGTGGAATGGCCGCTATCGCGACGACGTGCGGCGGTATTGGCGGGGCGACTACGCCCAGACCGGCCACCTTGCGACGCGGATTGCCGGCTCGAGCGATCTCTACGGCGACGACGGCCGCCAGCCCTATCACAGCATCAACTTCGTCACCTCCCACGACGGCTACACGCTGAGCGACCTCGTCAGCTACCGCGACAAGCACAACGAGGCCAACGGCGAGGGCAACCGCGACGGCGACAACAACAGCTTCTCCGACAACTACGGCGTCGAGGGGCCGACGAAACGGGCCGACATCGAAGCGGTCCGGTCGAGGCAGATCCGCAACATGCTCGCCACGTTGCTCCTGAGCCAGGGGGTGCCGATGGTGCTGGCCGGTGACGAGTGCCGCCGCACGCAACAGGGCAACAACAACGCCTATTGCCAGGACAACGAGCTCTCCTGGTTCGACTGGAGGCTCGTCGAGTCGCAGGCCGACCTCGTGCGGTTCACGCGGGAGTTGGTGCGGTTGCGGCTCGAAAACCCCACGCTTCGCCGCCGCACGTTTCTGCTGGGGAACGCGAGCGAGTCAGGTGGTCTGCCCGACGTGGAATGGTTTTCGCCGGAGGGCAGCCATGTCGACTGGTATGCGGCCGACGCGAGTCTCGTCTGCTTCTTTGGCGCACCCTCGCGGGAAAAACTGGTTCAGGAGAACGACGTGGCGGCGGGCGGTGTCGAGGGTTGGCCGCGGCACGTGCTGATCTTCACGCACGCCGGGTCGTTGCCCCGCCGGTTCCATTTCCCCAGGCCCGAGGCGATCGCATCGCTTCCGTGGAGGCTGTTCGTCGACACCCGCCGGTCGGCCCCGGACGACATTTTCCCTCTCGGACAGGGGCCTCTGGCAGATACGGCGCAGCCGCTTGAACTGACGGAGCATTCGCTCGTCTGCTTCGTGGCGGAGCCCGAGCCGGAACGCAGGGGAATTACCTTTGTGCCGACCTGACCGGTATCATGGCAGACTGTCCGGCCTCCCCAGAAAACACCCCGTTTGGAGAAGCGTGATGCGTGCGACGATGCCCCGTGACCAAAGTCTTTTCGGCGTTCTCATCGGCATGCTCTCTGTCGTCGTGCTGGGCTGTAGTCCTGCCGCGGCGCCCGTGGCCCCGGCCAAGCCAGTCGCCGCCCACGCAGACCATGACAAGCATGATGACCATGACCACGGCAAGGACGACGATCACAACCATGGGAAGGAGACCGATCACGACGACCACGGCCATGCCCACCCGGAGACGCTTGCCGCCGGCGTTGTCGAGCTGGAAACCATGTGGGGCCATGTCAAGGAGGCCCTCAAGGGCGGCGACCGCGAGAAGGCCGACGACAAGGTGCACGCGGTTGGCCACCTGCTCGAGGACTTCGAGCAACTGCTTGCCAAGGAAAAAGCTGAGGCCCAAGAAGCCGGCAAAAAGGCCACGCAGGAAGTGTTTGAATGCTTTGAAAAGCTCGACGAGGCCTTCCATGGGGATGAGGACGCACTCAAGAAGCTCGATCTCGACGCATTGGGCGAACGGCTCGAGGCTGCCATCAAGTCGCTCAAGTCCCTGACGGCCGGAGTCCAGAAGTAGGCTGCGATGAAGACCCTCGTGTTTCGAGAGCACTTTCAAGGAGGAGTTGTATGGTGGCAAGTCAGGTGATGCGGCGGATCTGGCTGGTGGCGGCATTCGCGATGGTGACGACCATGGCCGTGGTGCAGCCAGCGGCTTGCATGGCACTGGAGATCGACCCGGCGGCCGTCCGCGGGCAGTTGGTGATGCCTGCCGAGCCAGCTGGCGCGATCACGCCGACGGCGGCCAAGGAGAAGCTCACGAAGGATCCGCAGCCGATCGTGATTGCCGGCCGCATCGGGGCGCGGGGCGGCATGGAACCGTTTCTGGAGAACAAGGCGTCGTTCGTCATCGTGGAGATACCGGCCGATGACCATGCCAAGAAGCCTGGCCACGACAATGACAACTGCCCGTTTTGCAAGAAGCGGCAGGCCAATTCGCCGATGACGGCCGTGCAGTTCCTCGGTGCCGATGGCAAGGTGATTCCTGTCGACGCGAGAAAGCTGTTCAATGTGACGAAGGGCTCGGAAGTCGTGGTCCGCGGCCAGGGGGTTTTCGATCCAAAACTGGCGATCCCAGTGATCCAACTCACCGCTGAGGGGATGTTCGTCCGCCCGCCGGCCAAATAGCCGCAGCTCGAGAGACTGAAAGCCCCATGAGAACGGCCTTCAAAGAGTGGGCGGTCATCTGTCGGGCGCTCGCGCAGGGGCGGCAGCGGGTGATCCTCCGCAAGGGTGGGATCGTGGAGCCGGGTGGCCTGTTCGAACTCGCCCACCGCGAGTTTCTTCTGATGCCGACGTTTCTCCACCAGTCGGCCGAGAGCCTGGTGCCCGATGCCCGCGATCTGCTCGTCGACATCGATGCTGATCGGCCGCCGGAGGGCACCGCGGTGTTTCGTCACCGGGCCCTCGTGACCGACGCGGTACGGATCGAGTCGCTCGATGGGTTGGCCCGGTTCCGCGGCGACCACGTCTGGGCCGACCACGTGGTGGCTGAGCGATTCCATCGCTGGAAGGACGAACTGCACGTGCTGACGGTCGAGGTGTCGGCCCTGCCAGAGCCGCTCGTGGTTCCCTGGCGGGAGTCCTTCGGCGGCTGCAAGTCGTGGGTCGAGCTGGACCCGGTCTGACGCAGGGATGAGGCATCCCGCGGGCGGCTACGCGTGCGATTCCGTGCCAGCCACGAACGGCTTCAAGATCGCCGCCGCGGTGCCGTTCCACTTCCAGAGGTGAGTCGACCGTCGCTCCTGTCCTGCCCCGGCTGTGCCCGTGCGGTGCAGCCAGTAGGATTCGCCCGCGTTGATCGGCCAGCGGGCCAGCTTCGGCCACCACTGCGGTGGCACGCGGGTTTTCATCCAGCTCCAGTGGGCGATGTGCAGCCGGTAGTCGTCGTCGGGATGCTGCATGCACCAACGCCGGTATTCGAGCTCCGTGACGCATGCGAACCGGTCCCGCAGCTGACGGACGAGTGGATCGTCGCGATCGAGCAGTTCGGCCGCCGCCGCACAGCCGGCCGCGGTGGTCGTGATCACGATCGCGGGCTCGGGGTCGATCCCGGCGCCGTCGCCAGGCCCGCCCGCCACGGCCTCGGCGGCCCGCTCGGCCAGAAGCCCGGGGAGGTCGGTGTCGAACCAGGCGACCAGATGAGCGGCCAGCAGGGCCCGCTCGGCGGCGATTTCAACGGCTGGCCGCTCGTCGCCGCGGCCGCCGAGTCGTGCGGCGGCCGCATCCGCCCGCAGCCCCTCGATCCAGACCGTTGCCTGCGGTTTCATAGCCATCTTTTCCGTGTGAACCCGCGTAGACTCGCGTGAACGCCATCGAGCAAACGCTGTCTGCGCATCGGACGACGCACGGTATGCTACCCGCGCTGGCCCGAGATCCGCGCCGGCAGTCTGCAGGTGCATCCATGCAACCATCCGCCACATCAGCAACTCCTCAGCCCGATGTCATCGTTATCATGGGTGTCGCCGGCAGCGGCAAGACGGTCGTCGGGAAGTTACTCGCTGAGCAACTCGGCTGCGAGTTCTTCGACGCCGACACGTTCCACTCGCCGGAAAACGTCGCGATCATGCGACAGGGCATTCCGCTCGATGACGAGAAAAGGGGGCCGTGGCTTGATCGACTCGCAGGCCTGATCGACACGGCGATTGCAGAGGGCCGCGGCATCGTGCTGGCCTGCTCGGCGCTGAAACGCCGCTACCGCAGTCGACTCGGCGTCGGGAAGCCGCACGTGAGGCTCGTGCACCTCGACGGCCCGGAGTCCCTGCTCCGCGAACGCCTCGAGCAGCGCACAGGGCACTTCATGCCCGCCTCGCAACTGGCGAGTCAGTGTGCGCTGCTCGAGCGTCCAACGGTGGAAGAGGCGGCGATCATCATCGACATCGCCCCTCCGCCGGTAACAATCGTCCGCAGCATCATGGCGGCGCTTGGCCGTCCGTGATGCGGGTCAGCCCTGTCGCCCGTGCGGCGAACGGGGCTGGCACCCGGCCGGAGACGATTTACTTGCCGAGGAACTGCTGACGCAGCCACTCGTTCTTCCGCTTCTCGAGCTCGACGAGCTTGGCGACCGGGCCCTTGCGAGCGCCGCTGGCCTGGCTGGTGGTGCGGTTTTGGGCGGCAGAGGCGGTGCTGGCGATGACGAGGCTCGAGATGATCGCGACGGCGAGAAGAATCTTGCGCATGAGGGGGGCTCCTGCTTGGGGGGCAACGAACGGGGTGAGGGCGTCGGTCGCCGGCGGGCACAGTGCCAGTCGGACGGACCGTATGATTCGTTCATCGTCGTCGTGGCGGGCGGCTCATCAGCGGGGGGTTTTCGGGCGTTGCACGAGAAATAAACGACATCCACCGTGCGCACGGCATCTCGGGCACTCGCCGCGTAAACCGTTCTGAACGGGCACCATTGGCGGGAATTTCGTACGAAAAGAACTTGACGCCGCGCCAGAATGTGCCTAGTTTTTCCTGGGGGCGGTGTCTCTCAACGTGCAGCGGTTGCCTGCCAGTGACGATGGGGCCTCAGAAGGGGGATGTTATGGACAGCTCGATGAACAAGCTCGGACGTCGCACACTGGCACGACAGGCGCGAGGACGAATCGTGTTGGGAACCGCACGCGGTTTCACACTCGTTGAACTGCTCGTCGTGATCGCGATCATCGGCATCCTCGTCGGCCTGCTCCTGCCGGCAGTGCAGAGTGCCCGCGAGGCCGCCCGCGGCATCTCATGTGCCAACAACCTCAAGCAACTCGGCAATGCGATGCATGGCCACCTGAACGCCAGGGGCAAGCTGCCCTGCATGTGGAAGTATGTGCCACAGGACACGAGCACCGGCTCCGCGGTGTCAATCTGCTACGGCGACGCTTCTTGGAGCGGGAACGTGTTTCTCCTGCCCTACATGGAGCAGACCGTGCTCTACAACAACATGTTGGCCTATGAGAAGCAGAACCAGAAGCTGCCCGCGAACGGTGGGCCGCTCTATCCAGACCGAAATCCGTTCTGGGACAGGGACCGTGTGGCGTCGTTCAAGTGCCCGTCCGACGCCACCGCGACCCGCAATATCCGCAACAACAGCTACATGTTCAACATGGGTGACAAATACTTTGGCGAAACCTTCTATCACAGTGATTTCAGACTTGATCCGCCAGTCACGACGCGGGCCCGCGGGCCGTTTGCGTGTTACATCAGCCTCGGCCTCAAGGACATCACCGATGGCACGTCGAAGACGATCGCCATGGCGGAAACGATTGTCGGCCAGTTTGGGACCGATCTCACGTCGAGCGGGCTTACCGTGTATGGCAGCTGGCCCATCAACGACAGGTCGGCATCGGTGCGAGCAGACGGCACGAATCCCGCTGGTTGCTGGGGCCGCTGGAACGAGAGCGGCTTCAGCGCTGGCCAGTTGCTCGATCCGAACAGAAGTCCCGGATCTCAGTGGGCATTCGGCAGACCGAACCTCGTGGAATTCAACACGATCATGCCGCCGAACGGCCCGACGTGCTCGTTCGAAACCGGCCAGGGCATCCACACGGCCCGCAGCTACCATCCGGGCGGAGTGTCGGTCTTGATGCTTGACTCGTCGGTGCGACTGATCTCGCCGAACATCGACTGCGGCACCCGTACCTCTGAGAAGACCTACATCAACTCGGGTGCCAGCCCGTATGGCGTCTGGGGGGCGTTGGGCACCCGTGCCAGTGCCGAACAGTTCTCCAGCGATTTTTAGGTGATGCCGATGAGTGCCACGCCGATGAGCCGCTGCTGCGCACTTGTGATCGTGCTTGCGGTGACGTTGTTGACCTTCGCAGGCTGCAGCAGCCGCCCGGACAAGTGGGCGGCCAAGCGACCGAAGACCTATCCGGCCAAGGGCCGGGTGCTCTGGGACGGCAAGCCGGAAGAAGGGATCACCGTCTCGCTCGAGTCCAAGGTGCACAATGTCAGTGCGATTGCCATCACGGATTCGACCGGTGCCTTCAAGCTCAAGACGTACAAGACCGGCGATGGAGCCGTGGCGGGTGAACATGCCGTGCGGTTGGAGAAGCGGATCGTCAAGGATCCGAGCGCCGAGATCGTGGTCGAGGTCATCGTGCTGCCGAAGAAGTATGCCGATCCGAAGACCTCGGGGCTCACGGCCACGGTGGCGGAAAAAGGGCCGAACGATTTCACGTTCGAAGTGACCGGGCCGCGCGGCGGTCAGTAAATCCCACGTCGCACAGCCCGACCCACCGGGAGACGCCAAAAGTCTCGTCCCGTCAACCGCCCGCGAGGGGATCTTCGGGCCAGGCGTGCTTCGGGTAGCGGCGGCGGAGTTCCTTGCGCACCTCGGCGTAGGTGTTTTTCCAGAAGCTCGCCAGGTCGCTCGTGACCTGCTGCGGTCGATGGTTGGGCCCCAGCAAATGCAGAAGCACCGGCACACGGCCGCCCGCCAGCCGCGGTGTCTCTTTGACGCCGAAGAGCTCCTGGATGCGGACCGCCAGGACGGGCGGACTGCCCGGCTCGTAGGCCAGCTTATATCGCTTCCCGGTGGGCAGTTCGAGCTGCGCGGGGGCGAGCCGGTCGAGTTCAGCAAGCCGTTCGTAGCCGACGGCTGCCTGGAATCGAGAGAGCCAGTCGGCGGTGGCGATGGCATCGAGCGACCGGAGGCCGTTGCAGATGTCTGGAAGCAGCGACGCCAGATCGGCGTCGGTGAGTGGTGGCAGGCCGAGGTCGGGAGCGGCCGCGGCGAGCCAGCGGACGCGGGCCAGAAAACTGCCGGCAGCGGTGTCGGCGCCAGGGAGAAGGCGACTGAGCTGCGGCACGGCTTCGCTGGCCAAGACCGCCGCGGCGGCAGCGGTGTCGCGGATGGCGATCGGTGTCTCGTCGATGACGAGGTCGTTCCAGTAGCGCCGCAGGCGGGCCTCCACCTGCCGCCGCGACGGGTGGTAGAGCAGCTCCTCGACGCTCCGCAGATTCGTTGACGCGAGCGGTTCGGCCTCGAGCCAGGCCGGCTCGACGGCCGACGCCTGTCTCACGCCCGCCTCGCCGCCGGCATCGTTGATGTCGATTGCGAGAAAGAAGGGCTCGTGGCGAACGCGGGATCCGCCGTCGAGGCGAACGCCCCTCCCGCCGACCATCGTGCCGCGATCCTGGGCCCCGGGCCGCAGCCGCACGAGCCGGTCGGGAAACGCCTCCAGCAGCGCCTGCATGACGGCCGTCTCGGGATCCTCCGGCGGCCGCACGGCAGGCATGTCGATGAGGCTCTGCAGCTGCTCCGCCGCCCGGAGCACGTTATGTGCACCGCCGGGGTGCAGTTCCAGGTCGGTCCGGCCGGACGGCTGGCCGGCGTGGAAGGCCTGC
>JBIIOL010000138.1:0-7649 GCA_044336965.1 Pirellulales bacterium
GCCGTCTGGCTGGCCCGCTGGTGATTGATGAACTGCCATAACGTCATCGCCACGGCCGGTGGACAACGAAGTCGTCGCCCGTCACACACTACTTCGCCGACGCGGGGATCTTCGCCACCATCCGCAGACTGGTGGTGAGTTCCTCCAACTGGAGCCACGGACGCATCCATACCACGGCATTGTAGCTGCCCGGGGCCCCCGGAATCTCCTCCACCTTCACGGCGGCGGCAGCGAGCGGGAACCTTGCCTTGATCTCCTCCTGCGGCTTCGGATCCGTGCAGACGTAGTTGGCGATCCAGCGAGACATGAACGCCTCGCAGTCGCTCCGTTCCTTGAACGAGCCGATCTTGTCCCGAGCGATCACCTTCAGGAAGTGAGCGATTCGAGAGGTCGCCAACATGTACGGCAGACGAGCAGAGATCGCAGCGTTGGCTGTTGCCTCTGGCCGGTCGTACTTCTTCGGCTTCTGGGTCGTCTGCCCACCAAAAAACACCGCATAGTCGGTGTGCTTGTAGTAGCAGAGGGGCAGGAAACCGACCTTCGACAACTCCGCCTCACGACGATCGGTGATGGCGATTTCGGTGGGGCACTTCAACGCCTTGTCGCCGTCATCGCACCTGAACACGAAGGTCGGAAGTCCCTCCACCTTGCCGCCGTTCTCGGCACCACGAATCGCCGTGCACCAGCCGGTTTTGGCATAGGCATCGGTGAGCCTTGTGCCGAGCACATAGGCAGTGTTCATCCACGCGAAATTGGTGTGCGGCACCGGCTTTGCGTCGCCGTTCGCGTCCAATTCCACTTCCTCGAAACCAAACTCGTCGATCGGCTTGGTGTTCGCACCGTAGGGCAACCGTGACAGGGTTCGCGGCATGGTGAGAACGAGGAATCGGGAGTCCTCGGAATCACGGAACCCGCGCCACTTTGCGTAGGAATCGTCCATGAAGATCTTCTCGAGATCACGAGGCTTTGCAAGTTCATCAAAGCTCGTCAATCCAAGCAGCGCCGGATCGGCGGCGGTGAGCACCGGAGCGAAGCCGGCGGCCGCCACCTGGGAGAGCCTGACCAGCAGTTCGATGTCATCGGGATGGTTTGAGAACTCGTAGTCAGCGACAAGCGTTGAATACGGCTCGCCGCCCGGCGTGCCGAACTCCTCCGAATAGGTCTTCTTGAACACGGTGCTCTGATCGAACTCCACCGCCTTCTCGAAATCCTTCAAGAGTTCCCGCTTGCCAGCCTGCAGCACGCGGATTTTGAGGCCCGTTCCGGTCTCTGAATTCATGACGAGGTAGTTGAGTCCCCGCCACGATCCCTCGAGTTTCTGCAGATCCGGGCTGTGCAGCACGGCAGCCAGTTGCTTCGACAGCGTGTGGTCGAGAGCCTCCATCGCCAACTTGATGGTGTTGGTCATGGTCCGGTCGAATTTGACCGTGCCCTTCAGCGACTGATCGACCAACGACTCGATCAACGCACTGCCACGCGGCTTGTCGACGGCCACCGGCATCATCTTCGTGATTTGATCGAGCAACGAACCAGTTCCGGCAGCCGGCGTGGCGGTGGTTGCCTGCGACTTTGCGTCTCCTCCAGTGCTCATTTGGCACCTCCTTCAGTGGTTGGGGTCTTGTCTGTCGCGGGCGAGTCACTCTTCGAGGCACTTCCGGCCTTCGCTTCGGCGGGAATCCCAAATTCCGCTGCGAGCTTCTTGATGTCTTCGTCGCTCAGGAGCAGCTTCTCGAGTTCGGCTTCCAGTCCTTCCGAACGGTCGATGACGTTCATGAGTTCCCGGAGCCGATTCCGGGTGTCGAGCAGTTTGCGAAGCGGTTCCACCTGCTCGATGATGCGTCCGGGCTCGAAGTCATCCATGGTGTTGAACTTCAGTTGCACCGGCAGTTCGCTGCCGTCGCCGGCGAGCGTGTTCTCCACACGGAACTGCAGGCCCGGAGCAAGACGCCCCATCACTTCGTTGAACGAGTCGCGGTCGATATCGATAAATTTGCGATCTTTCAGCGACTTCGCCGGAACCTGCGGGGCGTTGCCGATGTAATCGCCGATCACGCCGACGACGAAGGGCAACTCTCGCATCACCGAGGCACCCTCGGTCTCGACTTCGTACGTGATGTGAACGCGAGGCTTGCGCACCCGCGACAATTTCTGCTGGATCGATTCAGCCATGAGATCTCCTGCGGTGGCGGGGACGCGGACGGAGAGACGAGACAGTTAGCCGGGACTCTATCCCATGCCCCAGCGTTGTCAAGCTTCTTCAACATGAGGATTCAATAGAAGGATTCGGGAAACAACGAAGACACTTGCCTGATGACGGCGCGGGTCCACCTTTCAGCCCCACGATGGCAGGCAGTCGTAAAGCCAAGGAATGGGCCCGTTCACGAAAGCCTCGTTGCGAACATGGCGGGCGACTTCGTAGTCTACTGCCGCTGCCGCTGGGACCGTCTCCAGTCGCGGCATTCGGGAAATCCCAGCTCGAAGTTCCCATCCCTCCGCGGTGACGCCATGCGAAATCTGCCTGTCCACTGGTCGGAGGGGATGTTTCTCCGTCCCCAGCATTTCCAAGCCGCGGACAGGCACTTGACCGAGGCCATCAGCCTTTCAGTCAAGGCCGGAGAGGAATGCAGCTATGGCATCGTTCGACTCGATATCGACCCCGTCGCGCTGTCCAACCGCCAGTTCGAACTGCGGAGCTGTCAGGCCCGCATGAGGGACGGCACCGTTGTCTGGCTGGAATTCAGCGAGGAACCCGACAGACTCAGCCTGAGGGATTTGGTCGTGGAGTCGAACGGGCTTGCGTCTGCCCTCAACGAGCCCCGACTCGGCAAAGACTCGGTCAGGGTCTATCTTGCCATTCCAAAATTGGACATCTCGGCGGCCAACGTGTCACCGCCCGCGTTACCGGAAGGCAGTCGCTGGCGCTTGAAAACCCAGATGATCCCGGATGACACGTCCGGCGGCAACGAACAGTCCGTGGATTTTCGGTCCCTGAACGTTCGTCTCCTGCTCTCCACGGACGACCTTTCCGGGTACGAGGTGCTGCCGATCGCGCAGCTGCGGCGGGCCAGCAATCGGGAAGAGGCTCCCGAAGTTGATCCCGACTATTTCCCTCCCTCGCTGACACTCGATGCGTGGTCGCCGCTGGGCCGCGATATCGTCCGCGGCACGTACGACCTCGTGAGTCGGAAAGTTGAACTCCTGGCCGAACAGGCTGTGAGCCGACAGGTGGGGTTTTCGAGCACCGAGCCAGGCGACATCGATCGACTGTTCATGCTTTCGAAGCTGCTGGAATCCCAGGCCGCGCTTCGCGTGATGGCGTTCTCCAAGGGTGTTCACCCGCGGGTCGCCTACACGGAACTCTGTCGACTGGCCGGCCAACTGGCGGTTTTTGAGCCGGAACGAAGGATTGCCGAACTGCCGATCTACGACCACGACGACCTCGCCACGATCTTCCGTGACGTGAAGTCCCGCATCGAACAGATGATGATGCGGGTGGCCGTGCTCGAGTTCGAGCAGCGCTACTTCGTGGGCGTCGGCCCTGCCACGCTGTCTGTCACGCTCGATTCAAAGTGGCTCGAGTCTGGCTGGCAGTGCTACGTGGGCGTGTTCAGGGGGGATCTCAGCGAGAAAGAGTGCCAGGACCTCCTCACCGGACCGAACAATCTCGACTGGAAGCTCGGCTCTGCAGAGGAGGTGGAGCGTCTCTTCCGCCTGGGCGTGCCTGGGCTCCAACTCCTGCCAACGGATCGTCCACCGCGGGCCCTGCCAGCGCGAGTAGGCTGGTCGTATTATCGAATCGGAACGGAGAATCCTGCCTACAAAGCGGTTCAACTCAGTCAGTCACTCGCCATCCGGTTGCGGGATTCGTCGGTGTCGAATGCCAGAACACTCGCCGGCCAGAGACGCGTCGAGGTGGCCTCTGGAGAACGCCCCGGGGCCCTTGAATTTGCCGTCTTCGCCGTACCGAATTGAGCCCTGGCATAGAACGCTGACGTCCCGCCGCCTTCCCAGCTGACGCCAAGACCGCCCCGACACCAAAGTCACCACCATGAAAGCCGAATTCGCCGAGGCGGCACTGCCCGTGTTTTTGAAGGTGACGTCCCTCTGCGAACGCGCTGCCGCAGACTCCGCGGCGTCACCGGAAACCGAGCACGCGGACCTGAGAAATTGCTTCGACACCGCGTCATCGAAGATGCTGGGAGAGAGCGCTGCTGAATGGGCTCTTGCCAGCTATTCCCTGATCTCGCTCGCCGACGAACTCCTGATCGTCGACGTGCCCTGGCGGGGCCAGGCCTGGTGGGAAAATCATGCGCTCGAGGTGGACATCGTCGGCACTCGGGCGAGGTCGACGGAGTTCTTCCGTGCCGCCGAACGAGCAGTCTCGCTTCCGCCGTCCGACGTGATGGGGTTCTACGTCGCGGCCGTCGTGTCAGGTTTTCGCGGCATGTACAGGGACAATCCCCAGGCGCTGCTGTCCTGGCTCAACGCCCACGGCTCCATGCTCGCGTTCGAGGCAGGCCGACCGCCTCCGCCGGCCGCAGCCCCGGACGTACCTGGTGCCCCTCCCCTGCGGGGCACCGCCAGACTGTTGTGGCAGAGCCTCTTCAGCCTGCTCCTGCTGACGACCCTTTTGATCTCGTTCTGGTGGGCGTTCGGGCTGCGATGAAACGGAGACGCACGCGGGCATGCAAACGTTGATCACGCTTCTCTCGAAACTCCTGTCCGCTGTGGGCCGGCTCCCGGCAGAATTCCTCCGCCAATCGCTCGCAACCCGCATTGCCAGCGTCGTCGCTGCGGTGCTGGTGACGGCCGTACTGCTCAGCGGTCTGGCCGTGGCCATGCAGCGTGAAACGCAGATCATGCTGCAATGGTGGTACCCCGGCAGAGTGATCCTCATTCTCGTGTTGCTGGCGTTGATCCCGCTGTGTGTCTACGAGGCCGCCAAATACTGGCTGATGCGGGACAGTGCGCTCTGGCCCGACATCGATGCATCGTGGAAAGCAGCGTTGGCGGAACTGTCGCGCCAGCAAATCGACATCAGAAACACGCCGCTGTTCGTGCTGCTGGGGAGCGACGGACGCGACGTGGAACAGTCGCTCATGCGTGACACCACGCTGACTTTCAAGGTCTACTCCGCGCCGCCCGGCAGCGCACCTTTGCATGTGTATGGCTCTCAAGACGGCATCATCGTCTGCCTGTCCGACATCGGCCAAACATCGCTCGTCTGTTCACGCCTGCGGTCGTTGGAGACACAACCGGAAACAGGCCGTGCCGGGACGGGCGGCGGCATCCGGGACTCCGCCGTGAATACGCAGCCGCTTTCCGCCGCGGAGCGGAAGACGCAGATCAACAGACTGGAGATGTTTTCCAGTCTGCTGCTCAAGTCGCGGGACAGCATCGCAGCCATCAACGGCGTGGCGATCGTCGTGCCGGTATCGCTGGAAGGCGATTCGCCTGCCGATTTCGCCGCCGTGGGTGACGCGGTCGGCGAGGACATCCTGCTGCTGCAAGAGTCGCTCGGACTGCGGGCGTCGGTCACTTTTTTCATCGACATTCTCGGCGGCGAGCAGTCCCTCGAGCACTTTCTTTCGAATCTCACTGGCGAGCAGCGTGCCCTGGAGGTCGGGCAGTCGTTTCCGCCGGGTACGGCTGCCGACCCCTACGACATCTTCAGCGTGGCGATCCGTTCCTGTGACGCTCTGCACGACATGGTCACGCGTTTCATTCTCGGCCGGGTATCTCAGGGATCGCTGACCCCCGCCGACGCCGCAAGCAATCGGCGGTCGCTGGAGAGTTCGTTCGCCACTCGAATGTATGTCTTGCCGAGGGCAACGGCGGTCATTCGCAACGCGACGGCCATGGTTGCCAGAAACGCCGACCGCGCTCTCTTCACAGGCATGTATCTGATTCATAGCCACGCCAGCGACCGACAATCGTTCGTGCGAGGGGCCTTCCAGCGAGTCCTTGCCTTGCAGGGAGAACTTGCCTGGACTCAGGCCACCCTGCGCAACGAACTCTGGCGGCGGCGTGCCTCGATCGTGCTGATGATTTTGGATATCGTGATCGTCGCCGCACTGGCGGCCGTCATTTGGATGAGAATGCGCGCGACATGATGGATCGCCGTCGAGTCTTGAAAGACCAGTCGCCAGTCGCCGGTGCCAACACGGACCGCGATCGCATGTTCGTCGCCCACCAAGGACTCGTCCGGGCGATCGCGTGGCAGATCCACCAGAAAGTCCGTTCTCGCATCGATCTCGAGGATCTGGTTGCGTATGGATGTGTCGGCCTGCTGCAGTCGATCGATGCATTCGACGCCGTGAATGGCAGAAAGTTTGTCACCTACGCGTGGCACCGGATCCGGGGCGCCGTGCTCGATGGCCTCAACGAAATGGCGTGGTTCAACAGGGCCGATTATGAACGCGGCGTCTACCAGGACGCTCGCATCCAACCGCCAGAAAGCATTCCCATCACGGCCCCCGTTGCAGCCCGGGACGAGGAGGTACAGCAGGCCGCCATCCGGACGGAATTGGCGGAGATCCTCCGCAAAGTGATCGCGAACCTGCCGCCGCGAGAGCAGTACCTGCTGCATTCCACCTTCCTTGAAGACCAGACGCTCACGGCAGCTGCGGAGCGGTTGGGCATCAGCAAGGCGTGGGCCAGTCGATTGCAAACCAGGGCGCTGGCGGCGTGCCGCGAGACGTTGATCGATGCTGGAATTCAGCCATAAACGCCATCGGTGCCGGGTGTAACTGGCGATCAAGGTGGATTTGCCGCGCCCTGTTTACGTGCCATACTTCCTCAGTCGGCAAAGTCTGCCCAACCCACGCAGCCAGCCGCAAGGGAGCTTTGCCATGCCGTTTCCCGCTGAACTCGAGTCGATCGACCCCGAGGAGTTTCTTGCGCCGCTGTCGGCTGACAATCCCTGTGGAGTCGATCTGCAGGCCAGCGAAGAGGGACGCAGCATCCGGAGCAGGCTTCGAGACCTTCGCAACGAGGCCCGGCGGATCGAGCGGCAGGCCGACGAGTCGAATGGCAGTTGGTCAACCGCAATACCCGTATGGAAAAAGGTGCGGGAAGAATGCTTCGAGGTGCTGAAAAAAACCTCGCGTGATCTGGACATCGTGGCGCTCGCCATCGAGGCGTTGGCCCGCACGAATGGCTTCCATGGTCTGCTCCTGGGCTTCTCCATGGCCCAGGCGTTCGTGGAGACATTTTGGAGCCATCTCTACCCAGCCCCCGACCCCGAGGATGGGCCCTCGACACCCGAGCGAGACGCCGAGGCCAGAGTGCTGCCATTGGATCGCCTCGTCGGGGTTGACGCCGACGGGCTTCTCTCGGCGGCGATCTACCACATTCCTCTGCTGCAGTCCCGCGGGGGGTTGAAGTATGCCCTCTGTGACTGGCGCAGCAGCAGGCTGCTGTCCAAGGAGACGGATCGCAAGAAGATCGACGAAGCGGTCGCGGGCGGAGCCGTATTGCCGGCGTCATTCAGCACTGCCGTCCGGGACACTCCGATTGAATTCATCGCCGACGTCCGCGACCAGATCACGCAGGCAAATGATGCCTGGAAAGCCCTTTCCGAATCGATCACGAACGCCACTGACGGCAAAACGATGCTCTTGGTCGGGCCGCTCGACGACCTCTTCACG
>JBIIOL010000139.1:0-7636 GCA_044336965.1 Pirellulales bacterium
TCGTCCCGGTGCGGCGATTCTCCCGCATGATGCAGCAGAGTTCGTCGCCGTCGGGCGATCGGAACACGGAGGGCTCGCAGGGATCTTTGCCGCCGAGCGTCGTGCCATCGCAGGCCATCACGGGATGCGACCAGGTGAATCCGCCGTCGCGGGTGACCGACTGGAGCACCTGAAGATCGGCGTCTTTCCCCCCTGCCCCGCGGTGGAACATGCCGAGCATCGAGCCATCCCTCAGTGGCACCATGCTGGAGAACGTCATCACGTTGCGGAACGGGGCATCGCTGGCGAGGGGCGTCGAAAGCGGCGGCTCCTCCCGCCAGGTCTTTCCGTCGTCTTCGCTGACGATCCGCGGCATCCAGCCCTGAAGTCGGCCGGAAAATTGCCTTGGATTCTCCTTGTCAATGAGTGTGCGGGCCGCGAACACCCAGAGCCGCTCTTTCCCTTGCTGGTCGGTGATCCGGTATATGCTTGGACAGTTCTTGAAGTTCACGAAGTTGGGCGGCAACGTGTCGTCGAGCCGCGTCCAGGTAAGGCCGCCGTCGTCGCTCCTCGCCATCGGTCCTGCATGGCCGCCGTGCCCCATGTTCCAGACACAGAAGATCGTCCGGTCGTCGGCAAGCAACGCCGTGGTCGGGTGCGCGTGATAGGCCTCGGGTGTGCCCTGTGCGATCACGACTTGTCGCTTCGTCTCCTCGGAGATGTCGAGGATCGTGAGCGCGTCCCTGTGTCGCTGCCAGATGGCTTGCGTCTCGGGCGACGCTTTCTGCCAGGCTGGCCTAGCCGGCTTCGCCGGCGCGACCGGTGGATTCGCATCGGCTCCGGCCGTCAGGGTGAGGAGCAGCAGGACAAGAAAAGGGGACGCAGCTCTTTTGTTCACCCTTGCGTACCGTCTTGTGAAGTGAAAAAGTGAAGAAAAGAGCTGCGTCCCCTTTTCACACCAGCACGGGCTGGATCACGTGGCCGTGCACGTCGGTGAGCCGGCGTTCGATGCCGTTGTTGTAAAAGGAGAGCCGCGTGTGGTCGAGGCCGATGAGGTGGAGGATCGTGGCATGCAGATCGTAGATCGTGGCCACGTTCTCGACCGCCTTGTAGCCAAACTCGTCGGTCGCGCCGTAATGAAATGCCCGCTTCACGCCGGCGCCGGCCAGCCAGACGGTGAAACCCGCTGGGTTGTGGTCGCGGCCGTTGGCCCCCTTCTGGAAGGTCGGCATCCGGCCAAACTCCGTCACAAAAGCCACCAGCGTGTCGGCAAGGAGGCCGCGATCCTTGAGATCCCGGAGCAGTCCGGCGACAGGCTGGTCGAGGATAGGGCCGTGCACGCTGTATTGCTTCTCGATGGTCTTGTGGCCGTCCCAGTTGCCCACGCCCTCGCCCATCGCGTAGCCGCCGTTGAAGAGTTGTACGAACCGAACCCCCTTCTCCACGAGCCGCCGGGCAAGAATGCAGTTGCGGGCGAAGCGGGCCTTCAGTGAGTTCTGCGTATCGTCGGCGCCGTAGAGGGAGAGCGTCTGCGCCGACTCATCCGACAGGTCGGCCACCTTCGCCGCGGAGAGCTGCATCTTGGCAGCCAGTTCGTATGCACTGATCCGGGCCGCAAGGTCGGTGTCGCCCGGATGCCGCGACAGGTGGTCTTCGTTGAGCCTCTGCAGGAAGTCGCGGGTGGCCTGGTCGGCCTCCGCCGAGATCGACGCCGGACGGGCGAGGTTTGCGATCGGGCGGTCGGCATTGAAGCTCGTGCCCTGGAAGACAGCCGGGAGAAACGCCGACTGCCACTGTCGTGGGCCGATCTGCGGAACGCCGCGAGGATCGGGGATCGCCACGAACGCCGGCAGGTCGTTGCACTCGCTGCCGAGGGCGTAGGTCGTCCACGCGCCGATGCTGGGGAAGCCGTCGAGAGTAAACCCGGTCGACATCTGGCTTTCGGCCGGCCCGTGGGTGTTGCTCTTGGCCGTCATCGAGTGGATGAAGCACATCTCGTCGGCCAATTCGCCGAGCTGCGGCAGCAGGTCGCTCGTCATCGTGCCGCTCTCGCCCCGCGGCTTGAACTCCCAGAGCGGCTTGACGAGGTTACCCTGCTCGCCCTGGAACGTAATGACCTTCTCGCCGCTGGCGGTCGGCATCGGCGTGTCGTGCCGCTTCACGAGCTCCGGCTTATAGTCGAACGTGTCGACGTGCGAGAGCGCGCCCGAGCAGAAGATCATCAGCACCCGCTTCGCCTTCGCCGGAAAGTGCGGCTGCCGCGGGGCGTAGGGATGGGCCGGGTCGATGAGCGGCCGGATCGGCGGCTCTCCACCGAGCAGTCGCTGCTCGTGGAGGAGCGCCGCCAGTGCGATGCTCGAGAGACCGGTGCCGCCCCACTGGATAAAGTCGCGGCGGTCGAGCATCCGGCGGCCGGCGTGGGAGAGTTCGTGTCGCATGGGCGCCTCAGTAGATGGTGATGAACTCGCTGGCGTTGTAGAGGCTTCGGCAGAGGATCGGTAGGCCGTGGGCGGCGACGAGCGCGCGGCCCGCGGCTACCTCGGCCTTGGTGGCCTTGCGGCCGAAGGCCAGTTCGATCGCCCTGCCCACCTGCAGGCCGGCGTCGCTCCCCGCCTCCCGCTCGACCCGCTTGGCGAATCGCGCGGCCTGGTCGAGAAGGAAGTCGCCGTTGAGCATGTTGAGCGCCTGCAGCGGCGTGACGCTCACCGTCCGCTTCGGCTGCACCTGTCCGGCGTCGGGGCAGTCGAAGGCCCCGAAGAAGCTGTCGAGTTCGGCCCGCGGCTTCGACTGATAGACCATCCTGCGGAACTCTTCCTCGGTGAACGTGGTCTTGGTGTTGTAGACCTTGACGTAATTCGTGTTGGGCTCGAAGAGGTCGAAGCCCGGCCCGCCCATCTTCGTGTTGAGGCTGCCGCTCACGGCAAGGATCGCGTCGCGGAGCGGCTCGGCCTCCAGACGCCGCGGCGGATATCGCCAGAGCAGCCGCGAGCCCGAGTCGACCGTCAGGCCATCCTCTCGCGGCGCACTCGTCTGCCGGTAGGCCCGGGTCGTGACGATCAGCTTGTGCAGGGCCTTGAGCCGCCAGCGGTTGGCGGGGTTTGCGGGGTCGATGAGTTCACTGGCCAGCCAGTCGAGCAATGCAGGATGGCTCGGCGCGGCCCCGTTGACGCCGAAGTCGCTCGGCGTGTCGACGATGCCGGTGCCAAAGTGATAGTGCCAAAGCCGGTTGACGATCACGCGGGCCGTGAGCGGATTGGTCGGCGCGGCGATCCAGTCGGCGAGCGCCCTGCGGCGGTCGCTCTCCGGGGCGTCGCCCGGGAGCTCCCACGAGTTACCGAATCGCGAGAGGCTTCCGGGGGCGATCTCCTCGCGGGGGGCCATCGGGTCGCCACGGAAGAAACGATGTGTCTTCGCAGCGCTGACGAACTGGCCGGCATACGCCTTCGGCAGCGTCTTGAGCGGATTGAGCTTCTTTTTGAGATCGGCTGCCGTTGCGGAGAGGCTCTCCATCTCGGCCAGCTCGTTCGGGGAGAGCTCGGCGGCCGACGTGATCGGGCCTGTCTTATGGACATAGTCGTGAGGCAGCCGATCGGCGTGGGTAGCGACGACTTTCCAGCTTTCTCCATCGAGCGACGTGCTGACCTCGTACTTCGTCGTCAGTCGGTCGGTGTATTCAGGTTTCGGGCTGCGGTCGCGGCTCCAGACGATGCGGCTGAGTTCCTCCACCTCGGGCAGTTCCAATTGCACCCAGCCCTTGCCGATCTCATTGGAGATCCACGACCGCTTGTTGCCATACTTGCCGTCGTTGATGTGCTCGAGCTTGTGGGAGATATTGTCGGCGAAGGTGCCAGAGGCCGAAGGCTTCGCTTGGCTGGCCACATTGCGGCCGTCGACGGTGAACGCCTCCAGTTCGTCGATGCACGGCTCCGCTGCCGTCGTGTCGAGGATCGTGAACCGAACGAACCTCGCCCTCGTCGGCGGGAAGGCGTCGACGTTCTCGCCGGCCGACACCGGACCGCGGAGATGCGGAGTCCGGCTCGCCACGTCGTCGCGAGACGCCTGCTCCTCGAAGATCACGGCGTCGGCCGTGAGGGGAGCTTCAGCAGAGCCGCCGACGACGAACAGCCGCGATGACCCATTGAGCATGTGAACGCCGGCATCGCGGAAGCCGCTCCAGAGCGGCTGGTTCGGCGTCGGCTCGCTGCTGCCGTCTGCCATGAGTCGCTGGTCGATGGTCGCGATCACGGTCTGGTCTGCGGTGGTCTTCGGATCGCCGTCGGCGTCGAGAACGTATTTCGCGTCGCGAGAATGCGTGTGCCAGCCGGCACCCCAGGATAGCCAGATTCGGAATACGCCGGCGGCCTTCGGGCCGTAGGCGAAAACGGTCTGGCCTGGGGCGGCCTGCCACCAGGTGTATTGCTTGCCGATGTTGGGCAGCGACCGGATGTCGCCTGGCTCGTCGGCGTGGCCGCGTTCCGTGCCGCCGGCATGCGTGGCGACCCCCTTCGGCTCGGCGAGCTTCTCTGTCTGTGTGGGAGAGAGATCGTCGATCACGATCGTGCGTCGGAGCCGTGCGGCGGGCTGCAGCTCGGCGAGCCGGCGTTGGACGGGCAGCAATTCCTGCTCGATGGCGGCGACCCTCTTCAGCCGGTCGGCATTGTCGGGGGGCAGGATGTCGCGGTCGCCGTGCTTGACTCCGGCGAAGACGGCCTTGATACGGTAGTAGTCAGTCTGCAGCACGGGATCGAACTTGTGGTCGTGGCAGCGGGCGCAGCCGACGGTGAGGCCGAGCATGGCGGAGCCCGTCGTGCTCACCATGTCGTGCATCTCGTCGGCCCGCTGGTTGGCCGTGAGCACCGGATCGGGCGAGCCGACCTCGTCCTTCGGTCCGCCGACGATGAAGCCGGTGGCCGCGTCGGCGCCGAGCAGGTCGCCGCAGATCTGCTCCTTCAGAAACGAGTCATAGGGTTTGTCGTCATTGAACGACGTGATCACCCAGTCGCGATAGGGCCAGGCGTTGGACCGGACCTTGTTCATTTCGAAGCCGTGGCTTTCGGCGAAGCGAACGACGTCGAGCCAGTGCCGAGCCCAGCGCTCGCCGTAGTGCGGCGACGCGAGCAGTCGGTCAACCAGTTCCGCAAACGGCCCGGCGGTGTTGCCCGCGGCGCGGCAGGCGTCTTCGAAGGCCGTGATTTCCTCGGGCGAAGGTGGCAGGCCGATGAGATCGAAGTGGACGCGGCGGATGAGCGTTCGCGGGTCGGCCTCTGGATTGAGGGCCAGGCCCTTCTCTGCCAGCGAGGCGACGATGAAGGCGTCGATCGGATTTTTGCCGATGGCTGCCTGAGTGGAAGGGAGAGCTGGTACAGCCGGCCGCTCGAGTGGCTGAAAGGCCCAGTGGTTCGCCCCCTTCGCGGGGGCGGCATCGCCCTTGGGCAGCAGTGACTCTGGAAGTGTCTGCATGTCGTCGGGCCACGGGGCGCCGGACTCGATCCAGAGCCGCACGAGCTGCTGCTCGTCGGCGGAGAGCGGCTCGCCATCGGCCGGCATCCGGCTTTCATGGTCTTCGGTGACGATCCGCTGGAAGAGTTCGCTCTCGTCCGGCTTGCCGGGCACGATGCCCACGGACCCCGAGTCGCCGCCGGCGATCGTCTTCTCCCGCTCGTCGATTCGAAACCCACTCTCCGGGCTGCCGGCGGCATGGCAGGCCCCGCATTTCGTGGCCAGCAGCGGCGCCACCTGGGTGCGGAATGTCTCGGACGCCGCGGAATCAGCGGCAGGGGCCGCCACGGCGGCGTCGCGAGGAGCGGCGAAGGCCAGGATGCCCGCGAAGACAACCGCCGCCCTGATGCTCGACAGTGGAAGCTTCATGGTGGCACGTTCCGGGAGGTTGGGATGCATGCGGCCCAGCGGTCGCGAGAAAAGTCACTCCTATAGTATCGACAAGGGCGCACCCCCTGCACTTCCATTCCAGCCCAAATCTTTTACGTTTTTTCAGGAAATTGTACCGCTGCGGCGGCGGCGAGGGCTGCAGTCAGCCGTGGTAAAAGTGTCGTGGTTCATGATCCCAGGCTGCTCAGTCTGCTCGCAGGGCCGCAACCGGGATCACGACCAGTTCGCCGCTGTTGTTATTCCACAGTTGCCGCCCCTCTCCGACGCGGCCCGCGCCGCCACCAGAGTTCGAGTAGCCCACATAGAGTTGGCCGTCGTGCTCGATCGCATAGGGATACGAAAGCTGGGCCCTAAGATGCGACTCCAACTCGCCGTCATGCTCACTGCGGCGAATCACCAATACCCGCGAAAAGGTGCTCTCCCCCGGCGGCCCGAGGGCGATCGTCAGCGGGGTGCGCATGCTGCCGCTGTCCACAGTGGTCGTGCAGATCAGATACGGCTCGCCGCTCGAGAGGCGGCCCGCGTAGGGCTTGCTCGTCGTCATCGGGAGGTTGCTCGGCTGAGACGGCGTCCAGGTGCGTCCGTGGTCGTCGCTCGTCGCCACGAGTGCGAGAGCCTTTGCCCCGTAGCGGGAGATGTTCGTGATCCGACGGCCCTGGATGACCAGCGTCGATTCACCCCACACTGTCCCGAGACCTTCGGCCACCGGAATCACAACGAGATCCCAGGTCGTGAAATCATCACCCCGGCTGATCGCGACGGCGGGCGGATGCACACCGCCTGCGCTGCAGTCGCCCCGCGCGGAGATGCCCGCCATGATCCAGTTGCCGTCCTCCATCCGCTGCGGTTCCTGCATCGGCCAGAATCCCCCTTCGACCACGACGCCAAGCGCTGCCCACCGTCCCGTCGCGTCGTCGAGCACGTAGCCCCTGGAGTGCACCCGTTTCATCGTGCCGTAGTAGGCCCCCATGAACGCGTGGAGCCGGCCGCCGTGCGAGAGAAACACGCCGTGGCTCACGGCCAGATCCGGCTCGTCACCTGAGTCGATCGTGAACGTCTCACCCCACGTGCGTCCGCCGTCGTCGCTCACCCTGCCGCGAGCCTCCTCGCTGCCAGTGTTTTCGCCCCCCTTGTTGTGGCCGAACGACGCATAGAGCCGGTCCTTGTGCCAAGCGAGCCCGACCCCGTGCAAAAACCGGTAGCCGTCCTGCTTGAACTCATATGGCTTGATGACAGCCAGCCGCGTGCCGGCAATCACGGGCATGTCGACCGCACGCGACAACGGCACGGCCGGATCCCAGAGGGTCACCGGCTCTGCCGCAAAAAGGTGACAGCCACCAAAAATAGCGAGGACGCACAGGACACGTAGTGACAGTCGTGCGATCATTGTTTCCACCTTTCCTAGATTTGGTGGCTGGCACCATTCTCGAGAAGATACGCCGGCACGACGGCGGAGGGAACGGATCGGTTCGTCCATGTGGCAAAGGATGGAACACGGCAAGCGATTTGGCGCGGGCCTACCGGGATCGGTTCCGCGGCTACTATGATTTGTTCCGGATCCGTCGCGCAGTGAGGACAGGTGGCAAACACAATCATGAGTGACACTGAATCTGGCCTGCCATCCCGGTCGCGGATCACCGATCTCGAGCGGTTGCTCGACGTGGCCCGCCACCTGGGGGCGACGGTCGATCTAGATGCCCTGCTCGAGACCGTCGCGGCGGCGGCGACGTCGGTGCTCGATTGCGAACGGGCGACCGTCTACCTCTAC
>JBIIOL010000140.1:0-7635 GCA_044336965.1 Pirellulales bacterium
AGCTCCGAGAGCACCTTGGAATTGGTGCCCCCGGAGGCCTGCAGCTCGTTCATGAGCTCACTGGCGGTCAGATGATCGGTACCACCGACAAGTCGTTCGGCGGCAACCTTGCCGTCCCGGTGCAGCGTCTCACTCGTCATTCCGGCGCCGGCGTTTGGACGATCGTCATTCTGCATACATGCGTCTCCTTAGGGTTGGGGTTGGGGCATTCACCGCGACTGCGGGACCGGTGCCAGGCTCGTTGTGCATCCACCTCCTTTCCACGGGCCGAATACCGATCACGACAGAACGACACCTACTCATAACGACGGCAAGGACAACCTTGGTCCCGACCGCACAAAATCCACGTATTCCGATCATTTGTCCGGTTTTGGATGGGCCGGTCGCACCTATCAGGCCTCCCCCCGCGGTTGCCGCAGGAACAGGTCCGCGAACTCGGGTGCAACACCAGCCGTGCCCTCGAGGTCGAACTCCTCCGAGAGCGTGCTGCCGATCCACGCCTGCAGAGGCCGCGAGTCCTCGGACCGGGCCACGTGGGTGGCCACCTCTCCAGCGAAGTTCAGCAGGTCATAGACCCGACACTTCACCGGCAACAGCCGCTGACGACGGATCGGCAGCGTGTCGACGTTCGTGAGCCCGTAAAACTCCTGGATTTTGCCGGTGAGTCGATCGAGATCGCCGAGCGCCTCAGACTTCCGCTGGGCCTCGATTGCCCGCATCTTCGTGATCTGGCGGTACACCGCGTTTGCCTCCCGAACCGATGCCCACGATGTCTGAGCCGACAGGAACCGTTCCCGGATGGCCGCGAAGCCGTCACTGTGGTCGAAGCACTCGACGGCCCGCCGCAGGGTGTGCCTGGGATTGCGGCTCGCGGGCACCTCGCTGCAAAATGCCCGGTGGTAGCCCACCAGCCCGTTCGAACAGAGCAACCGCACGAGCGACAGATAGATCTGGGCGTTGCCGAAACCGTCGACGGGCACGTCGAGTGTGAAGCGGTTGGCGAAGTCGTCGCCTCCGATCGCCAGTGCCTTTTCACCACTGCGGGGCGTGAACGTGCAGGTGACGAGGCCGTCGTGGTAGCGGGCCTCTGTGGCCCCGTGCGAGACGGCCAGTTCTCGCACCTCCTCCTCCGTGACCAACGGGTGGTCGGGGCGGGAGACCCCCAACACCACCGGCGTTCCCTTCCGACGAACCTCCACCATGACCCGCAGAGTGTCCTTCTTCGACACCTCGCAGACCCGGCGAAACACCTCTTGTGGATGGAAGTAGCGAAACGTGCTGGCACTGAATCGGTAGCGACGAAAGATCGACTTCCAGAACCGGTGCGAGACCCGGCAATGCTGCCCATCGAGGTCGACCAGCGCCTTCGTGGGCAGCGGCCCGCCTCCCATGCCGGGCAGGATCTCTTCCGACATGACGCTGATCGCCCCCAGCGGCACGAGCCTCTCCTCGAGCCGAACGGTTTCCAAGTCAGGGGTCGGCTGCGGAGCAGGCCGGGAGGATGGCCGCGGGGCCTCCGCGGCATGCCACTCGAAGTCGTCCGGAAAAGGAGCCTCCTCGTCCGACACGACATCGAGGTCTGTCATGCCATCGAAGGCGGGCTCGAGGAACGGATCGTGGGTCGTGTCGTCCATGGTGCTGCTTCCTGGTTTGGATTCAACCTTCGGCGGTTGCGGTGGGGGTGCTATCTGTGTGAGCTTTGATACGCCGGAACCGGTCCCGCGCTTCCTCGAGGCGATAATTCCAAGGTTTCACGGGACGCGGTCCGCGAACCACGCTCGTGCCGTCGCCGCGGCCACGACGACGGTTGCCGCCGCAGGCCCGCGACATCCCGACCAGCAGATCAAGCATGGAACTGGTCAGCTCTTCGACGCGGTCGTTGAGGCCGATCGATCGCCAGCCTTCGTCAACGCGGACGAACTGGGTCGCGGGCAAGGCCGTCGCAGTGAAGGGATGCCGCGTCTGGCCGCACTGCACGATGTTCTTGACGGTGATGCCCTCCGCGCGACGGAGCACGCGCCCGGCCATCTGCACGGTCGGCCCGCGGCCCGCGGGCCTGCAAAACACGGTCTGGAGCGTGGGGCAGTCGAAGCCCTCGGTCAGCACGGCCGCCCCGATCATGACGCGGACGTCCCCCCGCTCGAATCGTTCGATCTGGGCATCGCGGTCGCTTGAGGCAGTCACGATCTCACAGGGCTCACCGGCATCGGCGAGCAGCGAGGCACAGGCCCGGCACTCTGCCAGCGTGCGGAAAAAGATGAGTGAACGGCCCCAGCGGGCGGGCTCTCGCAGCCAGGTGTGGGCGACGGCCGCAGGCGTCCAGTCGGGAATCGTGTAGTGGGCGAAGGGGCTCAGGTAGCCCTCCAGGACGAGTTGGCGGATTCCGGCATCACGAACGGTTCGCTCGAAACACAGCCCGAGGCGGTCAGCCCGCCAGGGCGTCGCCGAGAGGCCGAGCACCTTCACCGGCGCGACAGCCGCGTGGAGCGACGCCATGCTGGTGGTGGCATCGTGCTGCGCCTCGTCGACGATCAGCAGGTCGCCACGGGGCGGGTTTTTGTCGAACATCGAGACGGTATGCAGGTTCACTCCAAACCCACGGGCTAGGTTTTCCCGGCTCGCCTGCGCGAGCAGGTTGCGACGCATGGCCGTCCAGACCACCCGCATCCCCATCTGCTCCTGCGCCCAACGGGCCACCAGGAGCGCCATCACCGTCTTGCCGCTTCCCGTGGGGCTCTCGACGATCACTGACCGCGCCTCGGGGAGTTCGGCCTTGCGGTCGACGTGCGGACCGGAAAACATCTCGATCACCCGGCCGACCACGCGCCGCTGGTAATCCCTCGGCTCGACCCGGATCCCCTCCAACAGCTGGTCACAACAGTGGGCATTCATGTCGTGGGGGCGACTCCTTGGGGAGGGGGGCATAGGGGGGCGGGAGAATCACTACGGCCGACCCACCCGGGCGCTTCACCCGGGCAGAACTCCGCCGCAGCGGCACCTCTTGCATGGCGAGAGCCGCGGGACAAACAGGCCAAGGCCCCTTTCCGGCCGCGAAAGCGAGGAAGCGCCCGCCACCGATGCCCGTATTTCAATATGAGGATTTCAATAGGGCGGCCGCCCCACAGGGCCGCCACCCCATAGCCGCCCAGACCAGTTTGTCTGGACTGGACTTGTCTGGACTGGACGGGACTTGTCTGGTCCGGACTGGTCTGGTCTGGACTGCCCACGCCAGTCCACACCTGCCAGCCCAGCCTTGGCGCCCCCCAACCCGACCCCAAACCCGATCAGGAACCGTTGCACCATGTCGATCAAAATGGAACGACTGGAGTCATTTCTGCTCTCAGAACATTTGAAGTTTCGCACCCACGAAGACGGCCACCTCGTCGTCGGATTCGCGACCCAGCACTACGTGTCACCCGGAGGACTCAGGGGCATCGCGATCGCCGTGCGACTCAGCGAGCAGGGGGAATACCTCGAGTGCATCGCCCCCGGCCTTTACAACACGCAGGAGTGTCGGCACCCCGACGCCGTTCTGAAACTCCTTCTCGCGATCACTCAGCGGAGCAAGATGATCCGCTTCGAGTGTGACCCGACCGATGGCGAGGTCCGCTGCTCGATCGAATGCCCCATCGAGGACGGCACGGTCACGAGGCGGCAGTTCGTCCGCATGCTGAAAGCCATGCCGGAGCTGCTCGACTCCTGGGATGCCGCGATCCGGGCCGCGATGGACACGGGGGTGGTGCAACTGGTGCCCGCCGATTCCGACGCCGCCTGCCGCTAGCGGTCTGACGAATACCGTGCCGGCGAAGAAGCGCTGCCGCACTGATCGCGTAGTCCTCTCCGACGGCATGGATGACATGCCTGACATCGACCACGAGGGGAGACGCACATGGAACCGACGATCGCGGAACTGGAACAGCTGCTTACGGGCCGGGGCTTCAATTGCAGGCGCGTGGGCGACGACGTGCTCTCGATCAACATTCCCACGAAGGCATACCGCAACACGAAGGGCAAGCGGCATATCGACGTGTGCGTGCGGCTTGACAGCCAGCACAATTGCCTCGTGATGGAGAGCCACTGGGCATTCGACATGAGGAAGACCACGCACCAGCAGGCGGTCATCGACTGTCTGCTGGGAGCGGCCTCGCTCACGCCGCTGATCCGCCCCCAGCACGATCCCCGGCAGGGCGAGGTAAAACTGCGGGTCGACACCCTCATCGGCACGGGGGGTATCTCGACCGACAACGTCGTCACGCTGCTGGGTACCATCCCCGCCTTCGCAGACGGCTGGTACCCGCAGATCACGAGTGCCATGCTCAACGGCACCTACGACCTGAGCACACCCTGCGAGACGGCTGTGCGGGACCATCAGTTGGCCGACATCGCCCGACGGGCCGGTGGCATCAACCGCCTCCGTGTGCTGCTCAGCATGCAGCACCGCCGCCGGCCGGACATCGGCCCATCCCTGAACTGACCGGCGCTGCTTTCGGGACGTCCGTCACGACACGACGCCGCCGCCGCCCTCGATCTGCGTCCACGAGCCCGGCTACTCGACCAGGGTCACGTAGCCAAACTTCGTCCACGTGATTTTCTTGCCGTCGGCCGACCGCTCACCCTCAAACACTTGATCCGCTTCGGGCCCATCCACCGAGTGAACGAAGTCCGTGCGTTTCAGTTGCGCGCGAAGAGAATTCTCGTCGATCCAGACCGTCGCCACATACGTCGCCGTGCACGCGTCCCCTTGATTGGTCATCGTGCAGTCAAAGACGCTCAACTTGCCGGGCGCGGGCCGCCGCTTCCACTCCCCTTTCCAGTTTCCGTACCGAAAAAGGTACGTGGCTTTCAGGCGAGCTTGAGGAGCGGCTGCCGCTACCGGCCCCTCGTCGCCGTGACTCCGCTTGATGACAAGCTTTTCCGCAGGCCTGTAGCCTTCCGATGCAGCCGGGAGCTTTGTTTGGATTTCCCAGGGCGAAAAGGGCCTCGCGGGCAATTTGAAGCGCTCTTCAAGCCCCCGAATGGTGATCGTCAGCTCGTCCTCTTCCTGATACTGCTCAAGGGCGCGAGGGACACTCGCCGGAGTGGCCCGGTACGTGTCAAACCGCGTGATGCTATCCCCCTCGCTGAAACCCAACTCTCGCCCCAGGGGCAGGCACTCAAGAACAACCAGTCCCTCTGGGGGAGACGGCCCACTTGGATCCAGCTTGGAATGACATACGGCGATTCCCCACTCATCGATCAGTCCGACCGCATCACTGGCCTGATTCTGGAACCTTCCGGTCCCTTTCCGTGACTTCCCAGCAGGTGGACTGAAGAGGTTGATCTCGTCGTCCCCACGTTTCTCTGTCGCCGACAACGGCGTGTCCAGAGGCGAGGGGCCTTTCATTCCACCGTCGTCCTTGTTCGCCACGTCATCTTGCGGCCTGAACGCGGGGCATGTCGTCGAGATGGGCAGCCACCCCAGCGTGGGTGTGTCCGTGATGTTCGCGCGGTCGCCATCTCGGATTTTTCGAGAGGGATCCGTCAACAAGGTCATCATCAGACCGCCCGGGGTTCCGTAGAAGCCGGCGTTGGGGCGAAAGCGGATCCTCGTAGTCGTTCCCAACGCAATTGCCGAGGAGTTCGACACATCGCGGGGAATCGGCCGCCAGTTTCTGGACGCTTGCGGACGGTATTCCCATACGCCATGCACGTCCTCGCTCGCCGCATTATGGGCGATCGCGATGCCGGCGACTGGGGCTCCGACCAGAACTCCCGACGACAGCGGCGTTGCCAGATGCGCGACGCCCGTAGCTGCGATCCGTGCCTTCTCATCCACGAGGTGGCTGTCGAACGTTTCCTTTTGAGATCGGCGACCTCCCCAGGGGATGACCGCACCCGTTTCAGTCATCGCGACGAAGGCGTCGTCTGTGGTGGCTATGTCGACGCACCCTGCGCTCAACATCTTCGCGAGAATACGCTGTTCGTCCTCGGCGATACTCCAACGACCATCGTTCTCAACGAGTGCCTGTCTGACAAAACCCGCGCTGAACTTCTTGGCGGAGTCCTTGCCCCAGCAGACGACCCCGCCGTTGTTCTTGACCGCAGCGAATGCGAATTGATTGGCGACGATGTCAACCACGCCGCCCCTGAGTTCCTCCGCGACCACACGTGAGTCTCCCCCCCCGTCCCCCTCAGGACCGCCTCCCCACGTGACGACCGAGCCGTTCGTCATGAGAGCGGCGAAGGCCGTTTTGGTCGCGACGACGGTCTCGACGCCGCGTCGCAGTTTTTCGGACACGGCAGACGAGTCACCACCGTTCGTGTTGGCAACCACACCGGGGTTTGTATCTCGACGACCCGGCCGCCATGTCACCACCGAACCGTCGTCCTTGATCGCGGCAAAGGCCTCGTCATTCGCGACGATGTGAACAACGCCCTCGCCCGCGGCTGGCGGCACGTTGTCAGCGATGCCATCGCGTCCCCAGGTCACCACCCGGCCCGTGTCGACCAGCGCGGCAAAATGATATCGGGTCGTGTAAATCCACCTGGCTTTCCCAAACGTCCCCAGCGACTTCAGCGACTCGACGTAGCTGGCCGTGTAGGATGCCGCCGGTCCGAACATGACAACCGAGCCGTCTTCCTTCAGCCCGGCGAATGCCCCTTCATTACCGAAGACCTCGATGATGCCGTCCAGCGGTTCGTCCGATGGATCACGAGGGGGCGTCAGATAGCCCCATGAGACGACGGATCCATCTCGCTTGAGCGCAGCAAACTCCTTGCCCGAGGAAAAGACCCGCACGACGTCGCTGCTGAGTGCGCTGGCGACCCGTCTGCTGTCGGATGCGGCTGCCCTCCCTCCCCAGGTGATCACGGATCCGTCTCGCTTGATTGCCGCAAACGAATCGTCCGTGCCAGCCACTCCCAGCACGTTCGCCTTCAACCCGTCGGCCACGTCTTCAAAGGTCCCGTATGGGCTACCATTCGACCAACTGACGACAGCCCCGTTTTCGAGCAGGGCTGCAAAACCCCGCGCTGTCGAAAAAACCTGAAGAGCGCCCTCGGCACGTGGAGCGTCCCATTTCTTCCGCAGTTCTGATGCGTCCAACCCCGGAGTGTTCCTGATCTCGTACACGCTCCCATCCGACTTGATCACGGCGGCGCATTCCGCACCGTGAACGCCATATCGCGTTCGCCCGGCCGCTGATACTTCAATGGGGATATCGACGAGCCCTGTCATATCCCCCTCGTACAGATAGTCCTTGACGGCTATCCCATCGCCATTCCAGAGACTTTTCCGGAGCTGCCCCCACCGCCCCGCGCGGGATTGCTTCCGCAGAGCCACGCTGCCTCGGGGAGGGAGAGGATCGACGGGGTCGTCAGGGTTCGACGCGACCGTTTCATTGTCGGGATCAGGCGCTGGCGCGGGTGGCGGCTCCGGTTTCTTCGTCGTATTTTTCGGACTTGGTCTCGGGGCAGGGGCAACACCAGGCCACAGATTCGCTCGGCCAACCATGATGGCAGCAACGGTCGCGCACAAGGCAGTCGCGACGACGTACCACCAGGACGCCCGGGCGCGGCCCGCAGACCGAATCGCCCCCCGTGCAGGCCCTTCGCGCGCTGTGATTTCCTTCTTGCTGGAGGTTTCCGACCGCAGGG
>JBIIOL010000141.1:0-7616 GCA_044336965.1 Pirellulales bacterium
ACTCTGGATCACTCTGATTATCCTGGGCACGTTCCTTCGCGGGCCTAACTGGAACTTCTTCGGACCGTTCGAATACTGGACGCCCTACAAGGTCGAGGTGCTCAACAACGTGGACCTGCCGCAGATGTTCTGGGTCAACCTGCTCGACCGGCCGCTGCCGCGGGCACCGCAGGGTGCCGGCCTTCTCACGCAGGTGGGCACCATCCTGTTGCGCGAGGCGCCGGGCCTGGCTCTGCTGGGGGCATACCTTGTGCTGCTGCCTCCGCTTCTGGCCGTGACGGTGTTCCGCAAGTTCTTCGCCAAGATGGGCTTCGTGCGGTACATGATCATGGCCAACCTCATGTTGCTGATGCTCACGCTGCCGCTGAAGATGATTTTGCGCTGGACGTTGAATCTGAGGTATATCGTGAGCATTCCTGAATTCTCGCTGAATTTCTAGTGTCGTGCGCGGGCTTTTTGCCCTGCTTTGTCTGCTGACCAAAACCTGCTGAACGCCTCGCGGCTTCTCTCAAACACAGTCCCTGTCGCACCAACTCACCATGCCTGCAACAGAACAAACTTCGTGGAATCTCAAAACCCTGCACGTCGTGTTCGGCGTGGTGGCGATCCTGTTGCTGCTGGCCACGATCCTGATGCTGGTCTCCGACCACAATCGGCCGTGGAAGAAGTACCAGCGTGAGTTCCGGGCGCTCGAGACCTGGTCAGCTGCGTCGCGGATCGACGAACAGGACTCACGGTCTTTCGTGCAAAAGTCGGAGCAGTTCGAGGCGGCCCTCGCCGAAGCCCGCCGGGCTGACCTCGATCCAGCGCTGACCGAGGCTTTTCTCAAGCAGGCTCGCACCGTGCCGGCCGACGCCGAGGCCGCCGACCGCGCTCAGCTCGACGTCGACCAGCTGAAGACACAGACAGACGCCTCGGAGCGACTGGTGCTTCGTGGCGACCTGCTGGCCCGGCTGAGGGACATCGCTCAGCGGGCGAAGTTTCGCGAGGATCTGTTGGCAGGCGCGCTCAAGCTCCGGAAGGCCGAGCTCGACAAAAACCGGGCGGACTACGAGCTGGGCGTGGCCGAGGAGGCGTCGCAGGACAAGCTGGCAGCGCTCCTGTCGCTCGCCGATACGAAGCGGGCGGAGGTCGCCACAGCCACGCTCGACTTCCAGACGGCCAATACCCATCGGAAGTCGCTCGATGCGGCGCTCAAGCAACTGACGGCGGGCGAGGATGCCGCGGCCAAGACGCTCGCCGATCATCGCTCCAAGCTCAACCAGCTGTCGAAGGCGTTGAAGGACCGCGCTCCCAATGCCGGAAAGACTCTGCTCGAACTGCCTGTGCTGGATGCCTTCAACGGGCCGTTGCGGGTCGACCAGATCTGGCTGCCACAGCTCACGATCAACAACAATTTCCGCGATGTCGCACGGTTCGACCGCTGCATCACCTGCCACAAGGGCATGGACAAGTCGACTCCCGGTTCACCAACCGATCCCGCCTACAGGCAAACAGAAACCGTCACGCTCACGCTCCCAACGCCGTCCAAGGCTCCCGAGCGGCTCGTGGTCGATGGCGACGGCAATCAGCAACTCGAGGACGCTTACGGCTTTCATCTGTCTCCGCAGGGGCTTTTTAAGCCCGAGGACGCCATGGTGAGCGTGGTGCTGCCCGAGACGCCCGCCGCCGCGGCGGGGCTCATCGCTGGTGACGTGATCGTGGACATCAACGGCGGCAAGACGCTCGCGCGAAAGATTGCCACGGCCGGCTTCCTGGAGACTCCCCAGTGGGGCAAGCCGCTTGAAATCACCGTGCAGCGTGGCGTGCCGCAGCCGTATTCCACGCATCCCAAGCTCGATCTCTTCGTGGGCTCGACCAGTCCGCATCCGATGCAGACCTTCGGCTGCACGGTCTGCCATCAGGGGCAGGGGAGCGCGACCAGCTTCAAGTGGTCGTCGCACTCGCCCAACACGCCCAAGCAGGGGCATGAGTGGCATGTCGAACATGGTTGGTTCAACAACCACCACTGGATCTACCCGATGCTGCCGCAGCGGTTCGAGGAGTCGAGCTGCCTGAAATGCCACCACCAGGTGGTCGATCTCGAGCCGAGCGAACGGTTTCCCGAGCCGCCCGCCCCGAAGCTCGTCGAAGGCTATCACCTGATCCGTCAGTATGGCTGCTACGGATGCCATGAGATCAACGGCTGGTCCGGCCCCGACAAGCGAATCGGCCCGGACATGCGTCTCGCTCCCAATTACCACGAGGTAGCCGAGGCGCTCTCGGCCGACGCCGGTCTGGCCGCGCTGGGCTCCACTGCATCCCGCTGGGTCGAGGATGTCCGGTCGAGCCCGGATGGCCGCCAGTCGCGGGACCGTCTCCGCGAGATGATCGAACGCGATGCGGCCGCTGGAGACGATGCCAAACTGTCTGCCCGCAGCCATCAGATGGCCACGCTCCTCAAGGACCCCGAGACCCCTGGCACGCTGCCCAAGGTCGGTCCCTCGCTGCGACATGTCGCCAGCAAGGTCGGTTTCGATTGGCTCTACGCATGGCTGCGGAACCCGCAGGACTTCCGTCCCTCCACCAAGATGCCGAGGTTCTTCGGCCTCTGGGAGCACCTCGAGGGGAAGGGGCTCGAGGAGTCGATGCGGTACGAGCCGCTCGAAATCCGGTCGATGATCTCCTACCTGCAGCGGTCGAGCCAGTCGTTTGAATACGTGAAGCCGCACGACGGCATCACGGCCCTCCCCGACATCGAGCGGGGCAAGAAGGTGTTTCAGGTCCGTGGCTGTCTGGCTTGCCATCAGCATGCCGACTTTCCCGAGGCGACGAGCACGCATGGGCCGAACCTGTCGCGAATCGGCGCGAAGGTGGCCTCGAACCCACGAGGCGCGGCATGGCTCTACAGCTGGCTCCGCGAACCGGCCCGCTATCACCCGCGCACGCTCATGCCGAACGTGCTGCTCGAGCCGGTAACACTGCCTGACGGCAAGGTGAGCGATCCCGCCTCCGATGCCACGGCCTACCTGCTGCGATCGACGGAGGACTGGAAGGCCACCGAGATTCCCGCGGCGGACTCGCTCACAGCGGAGGAGCGGAAGGCACTCGATGAGCTGGCGTTGATGTATCTGAAGGATCGCTTCCCGACGGCACGTGCCCAGGAAGTGCTCGCCAATGGTCTCGGTGCCGATCAGGCCAAGATACTCGGCGACGAACAGATGCTGTTGGGCATGGCGGCTGCAGACCGTGATGCCACGCTGCTCCACTACGTTGGCAAAAAGACGCTCGCAAAATTGGCCTGCGCCTCCTGCCACGACATCCCTGGTTTCGAAGATTCGAAGGCAGCTGGCGCGGCACTCGCCGACTGGGGCCGCAAAGATTCCTCGAAGATCGCCTTTGAGCAGGTTTCGCACTTCGTGATGCATCAACTTGCCGACAAGCACGGGCACGGGCATGGGCACGGCTCCGGTTCCAGCCATGCTTCGGGGCATGGCCCGGCAGATCACGCAGCGGATGGCAGCGGCCACGCCGATGGTTCGTCTCCGCATGCGGTCCAGCAGGACGCGCCTTTGGCTCCGGACCTCGCCTACGCCACCACCGCCACCACGCACCTCTCGCCGGAATCGGTCGATCCCTCGACCGGGTTCTTCCTCGAGAAGTTGCTGGCCCACGAACGCGAGGGATTCCTGTGGCAGAAGCTCCGCGCCCCGCGGAGTTACGACTACAAGAAGGCGGAAAACAAGGGCTACAACGAACGCTACCGCATGCCGAAGTTCCCCTTCAACGACGAGCAGCGTGAGGCGGTGATGACCTTCGTGCTGGGGTTGGTGGCCGAGCCCCCTGCGCCGCAGTTCATCTACCAGCCTTCGCCGCGTGAGGAGGCCCGGATCGCGGGATTGAAGGTCGCCGAGCAGTACAACTGCGGTGGTTGTCACAGCCTGCAGATGGATCGCTGGGACGTCCGGTACAAGCCGGGCTCTCTGGGCGAGGCTCCGGCGGTCGCCGACTACCCCTTCCTGTCCCCCCACTTCACCGACCAGGATGTCGCGAGGTCGCTCGCCACCGATCGACAGGGCCGGCGGCATGCGACACTGTTCGGCATGCCGACGCTTGATCCGGTCACCGGCAAGCCCCAATTGGTCGACGAGGACGGCATCCCAATCGAGGAGGGCGACACTGAGGCGTCTCCGCATCAGCCGATCATGCTCTGGCACGACGCGCTGATCGACGGCGAAGCCAGGCTCGTGGGGAGTCAAAACGTCAATGTTCCCGCCGATGCCGTGAAGGCTGGAACGCACTACCCCGCCCGCGGTGGTGATCTTGCCCGGCTGCTGTTCCCGGTCGTGATCGCCGACGAGAAGCAGATCAACCCCAACGTCAAGCCGGACGATGCGTGGGGCTGGCTCCCGCCGCCGCTCGCCGGCGAGGGGCAGAAGGTGCAGTCGGGTTGGCTGCACAAGTTCCTGCTCAACCCGCAGACGATCCGTCCATCGGCCGTGCTCCGGATGCCCAGGTTCAACTTCCACTCGTCGGAGGCCGCAGCGCTTGTGAACTACTTCGCGGCGGTCGACGGAGCCGACTATCCGTACGTGTATGACTCACGGCTCGATGAGAGCTCGGTCGCCGCGGCGGAGCAGTCCCATCCGGGGCACCTCGACGGGGCGATGAAGATCGTCACCAACAACAACTACTGCGTGAAGTGTCACCTCGTGGGCAGCTATGCTCCGCCGGGAAATCCGAAGGCGCTCGCACCGCAACTGGAGCGTGTCCACGAACGACTGCGGCCAGACTATGTCCACAACTGGATCGCCAACCCCAAACGCTATCTGCCCTACACCGGCATGCCGGTCAACATCCCCTTCGACAAGCCGGTCAGCCAGGATCTCTATGCCGGCACGAGTGAACAGCAGGTCGACGCCCTGACCGATTTGCTCATGCACTTCGACACCTTCGCGAAGCAAAATCTCTCCCTCGAGGCCTACCTCAAGCAGCAGCCGGTTCAGCAGCCAGCCGCGGCCGCAGGCCAGCCGGCCGCCCAACCCGCAGCCCGGTTAGACGCCGCCCCGGCACCCGCGGCTGGCCAGCCGGCCACAGCCCCCGCTCAGGACGCCGAGGCATCTCGCGGTGAAAAGGCCACTCCGGAGAAAATCTCCTCCCGCGGGCCCGGGGTAGCGCTAAACTAACTCAGAACGTTCGCTGTCGTTGTCCGGCTGTTGTGCCGAGGCGTTGATCGTCAAAAGACCAGTATCCTTCCAGCTCATCGTTGCCAATCCGGAGAGACTCATGACCACGACGAAGTTTTTTGCTGCCGCCAGCCGTTCTTTCACCACCGCCCTCCCGGCGCTCGTGGCTGCATGCGGCCTTTCCTCCGGTGTGGCCTTTGCCGACGAGTGGGGCACGATCAAGGGCCGGTTTTTGTACGGCGGCGATGCACCGTCCGCTGCCGAACTCAAGGCCGACAAGGATGTCGAGGTCTGTGGCAAGCACAAGCTCGTCAATGAGGAACTGGTCGTCGGCGCCGACAAGGGTGTGGCCAACGTCGTCGTGTTCGTTCGGGACAAGGGGGTGAAGGTTCACCCCGACGCCGCCGCCGAGGCCAAGGCCACGAAGGCCGTCCTCGACAACAAGGACTGCCGTTTTTCGCCGCACGTTCTGGTTGTGCAGACCGGACAACCGTTCGTTATCAAGAACTCTGACACGGTCGGGCACAACAGCAACGTGGCAACGCTCAAGAATCCGCCCTCCAACAGCCTCATCCCGGCCGGCACCGAATCGAGCCTCCCGTTCGCCAACGAGGAAGCGATCCCGGCCCAGGTCACCTGCAACATCCACCCTTGGATGAAGGCGTGGATCGTCGTACGTCCAAACCCCTACGCCGCCGTGTCGGCCGCCGACGGCTCGTTCGAGATCAAGAACGTGCCGGCCGGCGAGGTCGAACTTCAGCTCTGGCATGAGAAGGCCGGCTACATCGGTGAGATCACCGTGGGCGGCAAAAGCGAGAAGATCGCCAAGGGGCGGCGCAAGGTGAAGGTGGAGGCTGCCGGCACGAATCTCGGCGAGATGGTTCTGGCCCCCGGGCTCTTTCAGAAGTAATTCAAAATGAAGCAGGTTTTTGCGGCAACGATCGTCTGCGGTGTCTTGTCTTGCGTCGGCTGCGGTCCGGGCCGGGTGGTCGTGCCCGGGGCCGATACTGAGGCAGCCGGCCGCATCCGCGCCACGCTCGTGTCAGCATCATCCGCGGCGGGCTCGGCTGAAGCGACGACTGCAGCCACTGGCACCGGCTGGGGGACCCTCAAGGGACGTTTCACGTTCGCCGGTGCGGCACCGCAGTCCAAGGCGTTGGTCGTCGACAAAGACACCGAGGTCTGCTCGATGGGTGGCATGAAATTGTTCGACCGCTCGCTTGTGGTGGATCCCTCGAGCAAGGGCCTGGCCAATGTGGTCGTGTTTGCCAGGAAAACGAGCCGTGTCAAGAACGCCGAGGCTGAAACGCAGCTCGTGTTCGACCAAAAGAACTGCGAGTTCATTTCGCCGGTGTTTGCTGCCCGTGTCGGCCAAGTGGTCGAGGTTCGCAACAGTGACCCGATCGGCCACAACACCAACATCGCGGGGTCGGCATTCAACCAGCTGATTCCGGCGGGGCAGGGCACCGCCTACAAGCCTGATTCCGAGACCGGCATGCCGACGATGGTCACTTGCAACATCCATCCGTGGATGAAGGCCTACGCCGTGTTCCGGAAGGACGGCTACGTGGCCGTGAGCGGGGCCGACGGCTCGTTCACGATCCCCGACCTCCCCGCGGGGGAGACGATCGAATTCCAGGTCTGGCACGAGCGGTCCAGCGGCCCCAACGGTGCTGTCGGCCTCGAGAAGCCCGACCTGAAATGGACGCCCAAAGGTCGCTTTCAGGTCACCATCGACCCCGACGCAGTCAAGGATCTCGGCACGCTGGAGATCCCCGCGAGCAGCCTCGGGAGTTGATCGTGTCTGCCTCTCCAAGTTGAATCACAGCAGATTGTCACGCCTCCATCCCCTCCTTTTCGCTCAACAGGCCGCTTCGATGAACAGGTTTTCGCACGTCGCGTTCCTGCTGGCAGCCGGATGCCTTCTGTCCGCCGGCTGTGGCAGAACCCCGCCCGCCTCCTATCGCCTCAACATGGTCGAAGCGACGAAGCAGCGGCTCACGCCGGAACAAGAGCGGCAGGTGTCGACCGTTCTTCTGGCCATGTTCGGCACTCCAGACGAGCCCGTCGCACTGCCGGAGACGGGGCTCGACGAGGCCAAACTCCGGCTGGCAAGCGGTCCTGTCCGCAGCGACATCGTTGGCCGCAAGAACGGCCTCTACCGCGAACACTGTGCCCACTGCCATGGCGTGACGGGCGACGGCATGGGCCCGACGGCGGCATTCCTCAATCCGTATCCGCGCGACTACCGTCCTGGTGTCTTCAAGTTCAAGAGCACCGAACGGGCCGACAAGCCAACCCATGCGGATCTGCTTCGCATCCTGCGAAATGGCATCGCCGGCACGTCGATGCCGTCTTTTGCGTTGTTGAGTGAACCCCAGATCGACGCGCTGGTCGAATACGTGAAGTACCTCAGCATCCGCGGTGAAACCGAACTCAACCTGATCCGAG
>JBIIOL010000142.1:0-7589 GCA_044336965.1 Pirellulales bacterium
CAGACGTTGATGTCGTAATCTTCGATGAAGACGACGCGGCCGGCGAACCGGCTGTCGTGCCGCAGGTTGGCGATCTTGCGGATCAACGCCTTGCCGGGTTCGTCGGCTGGATGCGACTTGCCCGCATAGATGATCTGGATCGGCCGGTCGGGGTTGCTGATCAATCCATGGAGCCGATCGAGATCGGCGAGCACGAGATCAGCCCGCTTGTAGGTGGCAAACCGCCTCGCGAAGCCGATCGTGAGGATGTTGGGGTCGAGTACCGAGCGTGCCGACTCCACCGCCTCGTCGCTTTCACCGCGCCGCCGGCACTGCCGCGCCAGCCGGCGTCGCACGAACTGCAGCAGGAGGTTCTTGAGCGCGTAATGCGTCTCCCACAGCTCGCCCGGGTCGCACTCGTGGATCTTCTGCCAGATGTCGGGCTCGCCCATGCGGCGAAACCAGTTGGCGGGGAAGATGCGGTCGTAGAGCTGCAGCATCTGCCAGGAGAGCCAGCTCGGCACGTGCACGCCGTTGGTGATGTGGCCGATCGGCACCTCTTCCTCGACCCGCCACGGCCACAGTCCGGACCACATCTTGCGGCTCACGTGGCCGTGCAACGCGCTGACGGCATTCGCCCGCCGCGACATCTTCAGACCCAGCACCGTCATGCAGAACGGCTCGCCTTGGTTGTGCGGCTCGACCCGGCCCATCCCCATGAGCTGGTCGTGCGAGATACCGAGCGAATCCCGCATCGGGCCGAGGTACTCCTCGATCAGGCCGCCGTCGAAACGGTCATGGCCGGCAGGCACAGGCGTGTGCGTCGTGAACACGGTCTGGCGGGCGACCCGGCGAACCGCGTCGTCGAAGGAGTACCCGTCTCGTTCCATCCGCCCGCGAACCGCCTCGAGCGTGGCGAAAACGGAATGTCCCTCGTTGAGATGGTAGACGCCGGGCACGATCCCCATCGCACGGATCGCCCGGACGCCGCCGACCCCGAGCACGAGTTCCTGCCGGATCCGCAGCCGCGAGTCGCCGCCGTAGAGACGGCTCGTCAGCTCGCGGTCTTCGGGATTGTTGACCTCGACGTCGGAGTCGAGCAGGTAGAGACTGATGCGGCCCACCGCCATCTTCCAGACCTTGGCGAAGATCGGGCCCGAACGCGTGTCGATTTGCACGGTGATCGGCTTGCCGTCGGCACCGAGTGCGGGCTCGATCGGCAGGGACTCTGTCCGAGACTGCAGGTATTCCTCGTGCTGATAGCCGTCGATGTCGAGTTGCTGCTTGAAGTAGCCCTGGTCGTAGAACAGTCCCACCGCGATGAGCGGAATGCCCAGGCCGCTGGCACTTTTGATGTGGTCGCCCGAGAGAACGCCCAAACCGCCTGAATAGATCGGCACCGATTCGTGGATGCCGAACTCGGCGGAGAAATAGACCACCGGCTTCGAGCCGAGCACGCCGGCGTGGACGTTGCTCCAGGTCGAATCGCCGGCCATGTATTCCTTGAGCCGGCGATAGGCCTGATTGATCCGGCTGTAGAGAACGAGTTCTGCGGCGCGAGCCTCCAGCCGCTCGGGAGTGAACTCCGCCAACAGCGCGATCGGGTTGTGGTCGAGCTGCCGCCAGCGGATCGGGTCGAGCTCCCGGAACAGATTGGTCACTTCCGGGTGCCAGCTCCACCAGAGGTTGCGGGCCAGGGCCATGCACTTGGCGTAGAGATTCTGCGGCGAAAGCTCATCGAGCCGCGGGGGCGCGAGCTGGCCATGCGTGACGCTGCCGTTGGCAGAGCCGGTCGGGGGTGCCAAACTGCTGGATGCACCGGGGGCGCGGGATTCTTCGGCCTGGCTCATGGTGTGGCTCCGGACGTGGTGTGGAGATGGTGGGAGGGAACCTGCCAGAAGGATCCGCAGTATAGCGAGCGGCGATTTTCATTCGACCCCCGCCCTGCATAATGAGGGCATGTTCACTCCCGGCTGTCGCCATCCCGATCCTGCCGCGCTCTCGGCCCTCTGCAACACATTGGCCGGCCTCGCGCAGGAGACCGCTGAAATCGGCCCCTGGCGCAGCGGGGCCTTTGCATCGCTCGCACGGTCGGGTGCGCTGGCAGGCTTCATCCCCGCAGACTGCGGCGGAACGTCGGCCTCGGAGCCCGCGATCCTCGGCATGCTGGCCACGATTGCAACCCACTGCCTGACGACTGCGCTCGCCCTCACCCAGTGGGCCAGCGCCTGCCGGATCATCGCGGGTGGCGAGCTAGCCCTCCGCTCGGCCCGGCTGCCCGCCCTGGCCCGTGGCGACACGCTGACCACGGTGGGCATCTCGCAGCTCTCCACAAGCCGCCGCCACCTCGGCTCTCCGCCGCTGGTTGCAGCCCGCAGCAACGCCACGTGGAGGCTCAATGGCCTCTGCCCCTGGGTCACGGGCGCCGACTCGAGTAACACGATCGTCACCGGCGCCCCCACCGATGCCGGCGAACAGTTCTTCTTCGTGGTGTCCACGGATGCCGACGGCCTCGACATCGCACCGCCCATGCAGATGCTCTCCCTCTCCGGGAGCCGGACGTCGAGCGTGGTCTTTCGAAATGTGGAGCCAGCCGACGTGATCAGACCGGCCGAGACGGGCGTGCGGACGGGCGGTCTCGCCACCACGGCGCTGGCAGTAGGCTCCACGCGGGCGGCCATCGCCATCCTCGACGAGGAGGCCCGGGCAAGGCCGGCGCTCGAGCCGGTGGCAGCCGGTCTGCGGGTCGACGTGGACGAACTCTGGCGGCAGCTCGACGCGGCCGCAGACGGTGGCATCGAACCGGCCGATCGCGATCGGCTGCGTGCCCACGCCAACGGCCTCGTGGTGCGGGCCGCGCAGGCGGCGCTGACGGCCTCGAAGGGGGCCGGCTTCGTGACGGGCCATCCGGCGGAGCGGCTCGTGCGCGAGTCGATGTTTTTTCTGGTCTGGAGCTGCCCGCAGGCGGTTTCATCAGCCGTGATGTGCGAACTGGCCGGCCTCAACGGACCATAGAGGTTTCTTGATGCCGTCCTTCTCGCACGCGAACCTTCTGGAAGCATTGATGAAGACCACGCTCGCTCACATGCTCATCTCAGCCGCGATCGCTGCCGTGCTCATGCCCGCCGGAGCGGCGTCCGCCCAACTCTCCCGCTTCGAGCAACTGAGCAACCTTCCGTTCCTGGAAAACCGGCCCACGCCCGAGACCGCGCAGACGCTGCATGACGAACTGCTGTTCCAGCGGGCGACGCAGACCTATCTCTGGGCCCTGCCGCTCGTCAACACCCTCGGCATGAAGGTCGGCTCGGAAAAAGTCTTCGGCGCCGGATACAACGTCCTGCCGGTCTGGAAGAAGCGGCTCGACGCCAAGACCCTCGTGACGACCCCCAACTCCGATGTCATCTATGCGATGGGCTACGTCGACCTCGGCAAAGACGGCCCGCTCGTATTCGAGGCGCCGCCCAACCTGCAGGGCATCCTGCTCGATGCTTGGCAGCGGCCGATTCCGGTCGATGGCGGCAGGTTTTTCGGAGACGTCGGCCTGCCTGGTCCTGACGCCGGCAAGGGTGGAAAGTTTCTTCTGCTACCCCCCGGCTACGAGGGTTCGGTGCCGGAGGATTGTTTCGTCTACCGTTCACCCACCAACACCGTGTTCGTCTTCCTGCGGGCGTTCTACCAAGACCCCAAGAACCTCGCGCCGGCCGTCGCACTCATCGAGCAATCGAAGATCTATCCACTCAATGGCAAAGAAGCCGCCAGGCCGATGCAGTTTCCCAATGCCTCCGGTGTGCCGGTCGACATGCTGCCGATCCGCGACGGCACCGCCTTCGATGAACTGAAGAAGCTGGTGGAGAGCGAGGGCACAAGCCTCGCCGACTCCGATTCGCTTGGCATGCTCGCATCGATCGGCATCGCCAAGGGTCGGCCCTTCGAGCCCGACGCAAAGACGCGAAAGATCCTCGATCACGCCGCGAAGACGGCCTACAAGATGAGCCGCGTCATCGGCTTCGAGGAGGTGGTTGCCGGTCGCTCCCTGCGGATCTATTCCGACCGCCGGTGGATCAACCCAATGGCCGACGCGACCCCAGAGAATCTCGGCGGGCCTTTCGACCTCGGCTGGCGCAGGGTGGCTGGGGGCTATCTCGATCTCGACGCCCGGATCTGGTTTTTCACCAATTACTATTCTGTCAGCCCGGGCATGCTGTCACAGACGCCCGGCCGGGGTGCCAAATACATGATCGCCTTCGTCGACGGCAGCGGTGCGAACCTGTCGGGGGGCAGCAGCTACCGCCTCCGTATGCCTCGCGACATTCCGGCCGCTAACTTCTGGTCAGTCACGCTCTACGAGGCCGAAAACGGCTCGGGGCTCGCCAATGGCCAGCCGTTCCCATCGCTCGGGTCGCGCGACATGCCGGTGCAGAACGCCGACGGCAGCACGGACCTCCACCTCGGGCCAACGGCTCCCGCCGGCAAGGAACGCAACTGGCTCGCGACGGTGCCTGGCAAAGGGTACTTCGCCGTGCTCCGGCTCTACGGCCCGACCGAAGCCGCCATCGACAAGAGTTGGAAACCCGGCGACATCGAGAAGGCGCAGTGACCGTGCAGCGATCGTGTTCAAACAACTCTGCCAGGACAAACCTCTCATGAACACGCTCAGAGGAATCGTTCTCACCGCCGCGCTGATCAGCGGCCTGACGTTCCCCGCCGCCCACGCTCAGCTCCTCCCCACCACAGGGAGCGTCGCATCGAGGCTCGGCCCGCTCGAACTGGAGAACGGCTACCCAGCCGATGCCACCGTCGCGAAAGTCTTCGACGACATCGACTTTCAGCGGGCCTGCCAGGCCTACCTCTGGGCCCTGCCGCTGATGGCGATGCAGCAATGGCAAAGCGAGCACCTCACCAAATTCGGCGCCGGCAAGCTCGACTACGTCGACTACCTTACCTTTCAGGACAAGCTCGGCCTCCTTACGGCCAACGCCACGACCCCCTACATCATGGCGTTTCCCAATCTGAAGGAGACCGGCCCGCTGGTGTTCGAGGTGCCCGCCGGCCCCACGGCGGGAGGCTTCACCGATTTCTGGCAGCGGCCCATCACCGATTCCGGCCAGACCGGCCCCGACAAGGGCGCAGGTGGAAGGTATCTGATCCTCGGCCCCGATGACCCGGACATGAAGCTGGATGGCTATACCGTCTTCCATTCGCCCACGGTGAACCCGCCGGCATGCCTGAGAGCAACTGGATCAAGACGCTCCCCGGCAAAGGCTGGTTCAGCTACTTCCGGCTCTACGGCCCGACCCAGCCGTACTTTAACCGCTCGTGGGTGCTGTCTGATATCGAGATGATCGAGTAACGGGGTGGCCTGCACTCGCTGCGGCGACCGCGGGAAACGCTTCGAGCTGCCGCATGCTGGTCTTCCCCACGCAGATGTCGAGCATCCGGCCGAAGCGTCGGAACACGCTCTCCTGCCGGTAGGGCAGGCCGTGTTCCAGACACAACGCCTTCACGCGGGGCTGGATCAGGCCGTACTGCCGCATCGGCAGATCGGGAAGGAGGTGGTGCTCGATCTGGTAGTTGAGCCAGATGCTCATGTAGTCGACCCACTCCGGGCCGCACTGGTAGTTGGCAGAGCCCAGCACCGAGGTCACGTAAAACTCCTCCTTCCCTCCATAGTGGAAGCGAAAGCGGTAGAGATCGTCGGCGGTGTGATTGGGGCCGATCACGAGAAAAGCGTGGGCATTGGTGATCGCCTCGGCAAGCAGTTTGTTGATCAACACCGCCAGCACCGCGGCCGTGCCGAGCGGCAGAAAAAGGAGCGGCACGACCACGAAGTGCCAGCCGGCGTAGGGGGCGTAGCACTGCAGCCACAGCCGCCGCACGGCCGGCCGTCGGAAGTCGAGAACGCTGCCCACCGTGAGAACGGCAATCGATTCCTTCCGCGGTCGCCTGCCGCCGACCGGGTGCATGACCCCGAGCGAATTTGGCGCGTAATAGATGATCTTCCAGGTGCAGGCCACGATCGCGACGAGCGCGTATTTGAGAACCACCGGGATCCGCATGCGGCGGAGGAACTCCAGATGACGCTCGGCGACGTCGGGATCGCCGTCCTCGCCGGTGTGGTAGTGATGGAGAATGTTGTGTTCGTAGTCCCAGGCTTCTGGCAGCAGCCAGTCGAACCAGTCGATATACCGCCGCCAGCCCCGCGCGAAGAACTGGCTCGTGTAGCGACGGGGAATGCCCGGAACGCGGTCGTAGCCACGGTGCAGGATGTGGTGGGCGAGCAGCCAGCGTGTGAACTGTCCGAGACTGAGCAGGAAGGCGCTGAGCGGATTGGGGATGATCCAGGCCGTGGCGTAGCCCAGAACCGTGGCCACGCGTCCATAGGCCTCGATCCGTCGCAGGTGGGCCAGGTCGGCCGGCCCGATGTTCGCATGGGCCTCGGCCTTCAGCCGGTCGATGGCGGTGCAGAAGCCGGCGACATCGATGTCGCCGAAGTCCTGGGGCACCGCCGTTTCGTGGCCGTGTGGCATGCAGAGTGGTCTTGAATGGTCCGCCGAATGGAGAGCAGTGCCCTAAGGCTAGGTTCCGCCCCTCCATCCGACCAGCCCTCGGACGGGGCAGCGGCCTACCGCCAAACTGGGCTTGCCCGGAAACCGCCGGGACGATGAACTTTCGGGGCTGGACAGGGTTTTTCCCCACGGAGTGCGCGGCATGGATGCCCCACGTGCGATCGTTCTCGTTAAGCTCTCCGCCATCGGCGACGTGCTCCACGGCGTGCCCGCCGCGGTCGCGCTGAAGCGGGCGTTTCCCACGACGCGGATCGGCTGGGTGGTCGAGGGCCGCTCCGCCGACGTGCTCGCCGGTCATCCCGCCATCGACCACCTCTTCCGCCTGCCGCGTGGCTGGATGAAATCTTGGCAGGCAGTCCGGTCACTCCGTCGCCAGTTGCTCGACTTCCACGCCGACGTGGCGATCGACATGCAGGGGCTGCTCAAGAGCGCCGTGCCCACCTGGCTCTCTGGTGCTTCGCTGCGAATCGGCCACGCGCGGCCGGAGTCGCGTGAGGCGGCGTGGCTGGCCTACACCTGCGCCGTGCCGTCGACGGCCGCGCACGTCGTGGATCGCAACTGCGACCTGCTTGAGCCGCTGGGGGTGCATGAGGCGACTCCCGCGTTCGACATGCCCGACTGGCCTGTGAGCCGCCACCGCATGGAGGAGTGGCTCGCAACGCTGCGGCTGGCGTCGGCGCCGGTTGTGATCAATCCCGGCGCGGGATGGCCGTCGAAGATCTGGCCGGAAGAACGGTTTGCGGCGGTAGCCCGCTGCCTCCACGAACGTCACGGGCTGACATCAGTCATCGTTTGGGGTGGCGACCGGGAGCGGGGCAGCGCCGAGCGGATCGCTGCGGCAGCGCCGCAGGCGGCAGTCGTCGCGCCCAAGACATCGCTCCAGGACCTCGGCGCACTCTGCCGGCTCACGCGGCTGTTCATCTCTGGCGACACCGGGCCGCTGCACCTCGCGGCCGCGGTCGGCACGCCCTGCGTCGGCCTCTTCGGCCCGGTGCCCGCCGAACGCAACGGCCCCTACGGCCGGATCCACGCCACCGTCGAACC
>JBIIOL010000143.1:0-7547 GCA_044336965.1 Pirellulales bacterium
TCCCGCGACCAGATCGTGGGCTGGCTGGGCGATGCTCTGAAGATCAAGGTCACGGCACCGCCCGATAAGGAGAGGGACTGAGTTCACCACTCAGCATGCCCGCCGATCCGACGAGCGCCAGGAAACGTCCGCCTGCTGGAATCAAACCGAAAACTCGCTTCAGATTGAGGCAAAGAATTTTCGTCCATCTTGGGTTCTGATCTGCGGGCATTCCTGAAATGCGATTTCACCTCTTAAGCCAGCCGAGTTCGAGAAGGAAAGCATCGGCTTCAGCAAGGGTCTTTATGGAACCCTCGCCGCCATTGAAGAAGCCGTGGCCCGCGCCTTCGTAGCCGACCAGTTTGCACGGCCTGCCTGCCTTCTTCATCACACTCTCGAATGCGACGACAGAGGCATAGGGAACCGTGGTATCCGCCTTGCCATGAAGGATCAGGGTCGGCGGCGTATGCGGGCCGATGTGATGGGCCGGCGAAATCACCTGTGCGTCCACGCCAAATCGCTCGGTGTGGAGCTGACGAGCTCTGTCCGCCGGGGGCGGCCCGCCCTCGATTGGAGCGAGCGTGCAGCCGGGGTTGAAGAGGATCAAGGCGTTGGGCCGCTCGTCGCTGCCGAAGCCGCTGATCGTGCCCGTGGCAGCGGCGAGATGGCCACCCGCCGAGCCACCGGAGGCTGCGATCCTGTTTGGATCAATGCCGAGCCGTCGGGCATTTTCTCGGACCCAGGCGATAGCCGCCTTGGCATCCTTCACACATTCCACCACTTTCACACCATCCCGGGATTTCACGCGGTAGTCGGCCGTGATGGCGATCATGCCGCACTTTGCGAAATGCCGGGCCTGATCCTCAAACTGCGCAGGACTGCCCGAATTCCAGCCGCCACCGAAGAAGAACACAATCGCGGGTTTCGGTGATTGGGGATCCGATTCCCCGAAGATCCAAAGCTTCAGTTCCCTGGAGCCGATCTTTCGGTAGACCTCGACGCGGGCGTCCTGGAAGTTGGGGTAGGGAGCCCGAGCGAACAGCGGGGCTGCGAAAAGGGAAAGACAGAGGGCGATAGTGGACTTCATAAGGGATCGGGAGTTAATTGCTGGGGCTTGGCTCAGATAACGGCTCTGCATGGCTCACGCTCACAGGTTTTCAGGTTGGGATGGAGTCAAATTCTCAGGATTCCCGCTTCTCTCGTGGCCTCGGTTAAGGGAGGGCAGGTCAGGCCTTGCTCTCTCCCAGCGGCCGAGAGAAGGGACGGTGAACGGCCCTTCCGAGAGCAGTTTTTGGTTGTTAAACGGTCAACGAGCCCAAAGCGCTCGGTCCGGGAACTGCAGGCCAAAGTACGGCAACACACGGTCGCGAAACTCGCGTTGCTCAGTTCTACCCAGCCACTGGGGGCCCACCCGTGGCCGCCTTGGCCAGAGCCCGTGAGCGCGATCATCATGATCGTGATGCCGCGGTGATCTGGGTGTTTGGATTGAACGACGTCCACCCAGCCCGCTCTTCCTCCCAACAGCGGCGGTGCCGCATCCGTCATGCCGAGAGGCGACGGATGTTTTTTTGCTTGAGCGTCACGAAGCCCACGGTCTTGCGATAGCCGGCGACAAACTCAATTTCATAGGCCTCGCTAGTGCGATGCACGAAGACAACCGCACCGACTTCGCCGATCTGGAGGCCATGCTCCGAGAGCGGTCGAGACAAGACGACAGAATCATGTTCCTTGATCAGCATCTGCAAGCTCCTCCGTCGCAGTGAAGGAAGGAACCGGCGACGAGGAATCAGTCACCCCCCGGTGGCAACTGGAAGCGTCCCGCCACCACGCCCTCGACTGTAAGATCCTCGTCGAGCGACTCCCAACGCAGAGCTGTGCCACCGACCTCCAGCTGAACCTGGGCCAGTTGCGGTTCACTGGCATCTCGCAGACGACGGAACCGATTCGCGGGGAATCCCACGATCCGCTGATCCGTCAACTCGACGAAGACCATCCGGCCCTCAGTCCACGCTCTCGTCGCTACGGCTTCGGTTTCCTGGTGGGTGATGCTCATCGTATTTCTCCAACAAGAGATCGACGTATTCAAAGACCAAGTCGCTCCATTTCCCTCACGACATGAGGGGGAACGCCGCGATTCCTACCAAGGCCCACTGGATCGAGCCAGAATCTGCATTCACCCTCCGCACACCGAACGTGGATGTGGGGCGGCTCTGTGCCCTCGTCGGAGTAAACGTGAAACCGAAATCCGCCTACTCGGAGTACCGTTGGCATCCGTTCAAGGTATTGCCGCTCGGACACGCAGGCAAGTTCTGTTCTGGTCAGGGAGGTGACGTAACCGCCATCCCGGTGCGGCAACGTCCGTTTGCCACGTCCTGCCAGCCCCTGCCACCTCAGCCCTACGTCGCTTTTTACGTCACCTTTTTGCAGAATCCGGATATTGTCGGGCAAAACCAGCATTCGGAACCGTCCTACTCCGGGGAGCTAAGCGACTCAGGCACAGAGTGGCAGTCAGAGGCAGGAGGTGGCAAAACCTTCTGCCTCTCGGCGTTTCTATATGGTGAGTGCCGTGAGCCATGCCACGGTGGCGCCAGTCACACACGCGTTGGATCCCCCGTGGACCCCAGAGATTTGGGCCAGGATTTCCAAGGCAGGCCAATCAGTCACGCCCCAGTGGCAACTGGAACCGTCCCGCCACCACGCCCTCGACTGTGAGATCCTCAGAGTCTTGCCGCTCAGACACGCAGGCAAGTTCTGTTCTGGCCAGGGCGGGGCGTCACACCCTGCCCCGTCAGCAGCAGGCACGAAGACGCCATCGGTCACGCACGCGTGGCCTGTGGGGTCTGGGCGCTCATAGCCCAAGCGGCGGCCAGGAACGTTATCAAGAATGTACCAAGCATATGAACCTCGCTCACTTGCATCGAGTATGTTCCATTCCAGTGTTAGTAGTCGTCCAGCGGAAAGACGCCAGACCGGTGCCAACGCCAGAGCAGCGAGAATTGCCGCGTTACGATCCGCAGCGCCGTGGGCCAATGGAGGGGCCGGCGATTTTTGGCGATCCAGTCGCGGCAAACGCTGGCTCGCGCGTGGAGAGCTTCCGACTGTAGCCCAGGCATGGAACCGCTGGCGGGCAGGATGGCGCAGAGCAGGAGTTGGAACCGCATCATGGCGACGACGGCTTCGGGCGCATAGTGCTTCTCCCAAAAACGGACGTTGCCCTGATACACAAGCCGCAGGTTATCCACGCGATTGAGTTCGGCTTGGCTGTGTTTGCCCTGATGCTGCACGGTCGCCTCCGGGTACCAGCCAATCCGATGGCCGCGCTGGCGCGCGCGCCAACAGAGGTCCGTTTCCTCCTGATAGAGAAAGAAGGCCGGATCTGGGCCGCCGAGTTCGTCGAGTACCTCGCGGCGAATCATCAGGCAGCAGCCGTTTACCCAGGCGATTTCGTCGCGGTCCCAGCCCGGCAGCAGCGGCAGCATGCCTTCGCCGGGGTAGAAGCGCCGGGGCGGAAAGGGAACTCGGTCGCCTTCCTGGACGCTGGGGCCAACAATCGCGAACTGCGGGTGCGAGTCCAGAAAGTGCCGGAGTTGATTGACCAGCGTGGCGTCGAAGCGTGTGTCAGGATTCAGGAACAGCACATAGCGGCCTGCGGCGCGGGCCAGGTTTTGCCGCTGCGCCGCAGTGTAGCCGAGGTTGCTGGAGTTGGCCTGCGTGCAGCCTGGCCAGAGGTTGGCCAGCGTCTCCACCGTGCCGTCGGTGCTGCCGTTGTCGGTGAAGAGAACCTCGTAAGTGACGTCACGCTGTGCGCGCAGGTCCTGGGTCAAGGCGTCCAGGACACGGGCGGAATGGTAGGTGACGATGGCGATGGAGACGTCGGTCATGCATCAGCCCAGGTGGCGACCGCCGTGGGGACGTCGACGAATTGGCTGTGCGCCAGGCCGGGATGAGCGAGGATGCGGGCCAGGTTTCTTTCGAGCGCGGGCCGCCAACGGGGCACGCCGAAGTCGCCGGTGCGGATCACCAGGACCAGAGGTTCTCGCGTTGCCCGCGCGAGTTCAGTGTCCAGGTGGTTCAGCATCGCGCGCGGTGAGAGCGAGAGATTCAACGGATAGCTGCCGCGCACCAGGTAGGGTGGCCGGCGGACAGGCCGCAGCCGCAGGGGCGTGGTGCTGAGGGGCAGCATCCAAAGGGGCTGATCGCCCGCTTGCAAGAAGTTGCCCGCGCGGGGCCGGTAAGGATGCCGTAGGGCTGGGCGGTAGTCGGGGAGCCACGCCGTGGCGAGCGGGTCGTCGAAGATGGGCATGTCCGGTAGGCCTGGCTCCACGGTACATTCGTAGCGAAGGCCGAGGTCGATGAGGAGGCGGACGGCATCATTGCTCAGCCAGCGATCACCCATGCGGCTCGCCACGGGTGGGCGCCCGAAGTTCTGAGTGAAGGCGTTGACGGCGCCGCGCAGGCAGTGCTCCAGCCACGCCACGTCGGTGAATTCGGAGTACCAACGGCCGGCGGGGTTCTGGCGACAGAGATGCGTGTGAATCCCCGCATGGTCCTGATGGCGCTCCATGCTGGCCATGAGAGCCGGGAGCGAGTGCGGGACGAAGTCGACGCGGCCGAAGAGCTTTTCCACCTGCGGGTCCAGGCGTAGAAACCAATTCAGCTGCACCGGCGTCCCCGTGCGCCGTGCGGCTTCGACCCGCCAGGCGGCAATTGCCTCAACGGCGGCTTGGGTACCGAGCCAAGGGTCCGTTTCGCCGGCCCGGCGCTCGTCCGGTTCGACGTCGAGCATCAGTACAATCGGTCTGCGGTGCGGCATTCTCGGAGTCATGTTACGCCGTACTCTTTTGCAAGCAGCCTTCTCTCCATCGCGACGGAGACCGAATGTCGTCTTCCATTCTGATGGACCAGTGCCGCGCGAAGAATAGCCCGGCCAATGGCACTTCGGCAACGGTCTCCCGGCTGTCGAGCGCAGACCGGCTCCCAATCCGCCGGTCACGGGGCTTCGGTGCCTCGCGTCCGACATGGGCCACAAGCTGTGGGTGTCGATCACGCGCAGCTCGTCGGGCGACGCTTCAAAGACGTCGCGGTCGTCATTTGCGTGGACGAGTTCACCCCTGACGCTGCCCCGAACTTGGTACCAGCCGAGTTGTTCGCCATGCAGGGCCGGAGGCACGCCCTCTACCTGTTTGGCTTTCGGGCAACCATCGCTTGGTACGCTCGCCATCCTTTGAGTTCATCGGCGGACATTGGTGTTTCCTCGCCCGCTTGAGTTGGGCTGCTGAGTGACTGCCCTTTGTTCGCTCGATGCTCGGCTGCACGGAGCCTACGACGTACCGTCCTTGACAGGTTGCACTTGTCGTTCACAACGAGCCCGGTGACCGTCTGTCGAACATGTCGCCGCAGAATGCGGCATTTGTTTGGACGTAGCTCATAGCCATAGTCTTCCAAAACGAACTGTACGATGCGGATGACATAATCCGGATTCGACGGATGCCCAGCTTCCTTTGGTGAGAAGGCGATGTCATCCGCATACCGGGAATAGTCCAGATGTCTTTTCTTTGCAAGCGCCTCCAGCCTTACGTCGAGGCTTCGATTCACGATGTTCGCTAGTAGGGGACTCGTCGGCGCTCCTTGCGGTAACCCGCCATCATCAGGGAGGCACGTGAGGCGAATGAGAAGGTCTGTGGTGGCCTCGCTCCACCCAAAGATTTTCTGGAAGCGGTAGCGCAAGCGTTTCGCTTTCGTACTCGTGAAGAAGTCCGCAATGTCGCATACCACTACATATGGTTTTGCCATGTGCAGGGATGCGTGATCGACTATGGATCGTCTTCGCACGAACCCTTTCGCAGCGGGATGCACCGGTAACTTGCGCAAGATTGTTCGCACGATAGACCGTTGCACGGCCCGCAGCTTCATGGCGGGTACGTGAAGCGTGCGAGTGCTGCCGCCTCGTTTTGGAATATCTACCTTCCGATAGCGGATAGGGATCTTCAAAAGTGCGGCTTCGCTGAGATTGAGGCGAGAACAGAACTGATCGCCAAGACCACGCCAGCGGGCAAGTGCTCTCTCAAAAGCCATTGGCTACCGTCCTTTTCCAAAAAATGCGGCCATGCTCCATAGCATGGCCGCATAGCGTCTTGCACGTTGGTATCAGAAACACGGAACGGACGTAGCGAAGCGAAGGAGTACCGGGTTTCTGATACCAGACTACTCCTCAGCGCTACCTAGCAGCCATCGGCTCAGGGAGAGCGAAACGCCTCCCACCATCAGGGTTTCCCCGTCAGAAGACCAAGACGCATTGGGGTCACGATGCCCCTTCAATCTGCTCTGCGACTGTGGGCCGAAATCGGGCCACTGGAAAAATCGATTTTTGGAAATGGCCTAATTTCTCCGGGCAATCGCCTAGCTAACTGGGTCGAGCCCCCTCTCCCCCCTCAGTAGACTGGACACTTCTGCCAGGAGTCCAGCCGCAGGGGAGGCACGATGCCAGCCGAGTCCAGCACCGACACCCAAATTCAGAACCTGATCGACGTTGCCCTTGCTGGCAATGCCGAGGCCCATGCTGCACTCCTCGATCACGCAAGCGACCGACTGCTGCGGCTTACCCGGAGGATGTTCCACGACTACCCAAGCCTCAGGCGTTGGGAACAGACCGATGACGTGTATCAGAACGCCATGGTTCGCCTCCACAGGGCCTTGGCGAACGTGCGGGTCGAGTCGGTTCGGCACTTCTTCAATCTGGCCACTGTCCAGATCCGTCGGGAGCTGCTCGATCTCGTCAAACACTACTACGGGCCACAAGGGCTGGGAAGCAATCACCACACCGATCACGTTGCTCCTGAGGACGCCGGTGGCACCGTACACGACCGAGCCTCTCGCCCTTCCGATCCACTTGGATGGTCTGATTTCCACAACGGCGTTGAGCGGCTGTCCGAGGAGGACCAAGAGATCGTCAACCTGCTCTTCTACGAAGGACTCACGCAGGAAGAAGCAGCCAGAGTCCTCAATACTTCAGTGCGGACGCTGAAACGACGGTGGGAACACGTCAAATACAAGATCCATGAGGTGCTCAATCGTGACGGAACGGGATGAGGTGATCCTCGGTGACCTCATCGAGAAGTGGCAGGAACTTCGTGAGATGGGGCAGGACACTCCTGCTTCGGAGTTGTGCCACGCTCACCCACATCTTGTTCAGGAGTTGGCCCGAAGGATCAACATTCTGAACGTGACCTCATGGCTGGATGAGCCGTTGGAGCCAGTCACGAACGAGGGTGCCCCTGCCGCTGCCGCCCCCGCAGCTTCACGAACACTAGCAGGCAGATATCGCCTCGATACCCTCGTTGCCGAGGGAGGATTTGCTCAGGTCTGGCAAGGCTACGACCTCGAACTTCAGCGTGTCGTTGCTGTCAAAGTGCCGAAGCCGACACGGCTTCTTTCCGCCGATGCTTTCATGGCTGAGGCTCGGAGAGTGGCAAGGATTCAGCATCCCAGCGTGGTTCAGGTGTTCGATGTAGGGCAGGATGGCGATCTGTGCTTCATCGTGTCGGAGTTTGTCTCCGGTGGCAGCTTTG
>JBIIOL010000029.1:0-13482 GCA_044336965.1 Pirellulales bacterium
GGCCGACCTGAACCGTGAGGATCTGGAACGCCAGCGGGCCGGCGTGGAGCGACTGTTGGTCCACCTCTCGGACGAGGCCGAGTCCTGGGCCGGATCCCGCCTGGCCCGCCCCGGCGAAACGATCGTCCGCAAGGAGCCTTCGCGGCACGCACGACGCTCGTCGCTGTTGCCGGGCCCGGCAGGAGTTGCCTTGGATGACGAACTGGCGCGGTTCGGCCTCGCATTGCCTGAACGCCAGTCAGATCGGCCGGCGGCCTGAGGCGATTTATCGCGACGATTCGATCCGTTCGAGCCGCCGCTCGATCTGCTCGAGCCGGTCATTCGTACGACGAAGCAGTTCCTCGAGCCTGGCCAGAGGTGCGGGCTCGAACCGTTCCTCGATCGTTTCCCCCTGTTGATAGAGGCCGGTCGGCTGCACCCGGCGGGTCGTCAGCGGCGCCGGCTGGAGGTCGGGCGGCTCCGTCGGTCGCCCGGCGTCACCGTCGCCAACCAGAGCCCGCTCGAGTGGTTGTTCCAGCGACTGCAATACCACGTCGGCCTGCTTCGACTGGCCGCCCGGGAGCACGTACTGGAGAGGCACGGGCGTGCCCACTGGGCCACGGGCGACGAGGTGTGTCAGATCCTGCGGCGAGCGGACAGGTTGGTGGTTGATGGCGACGATCACGCTCCCCGGTGGCACACCGGCCTTGGAAGCCGGCAGGTCCTGCACCACGCCGATCACGAACGCACCCTGTGCCTCGGAAAGGTGGAAGCGAGACTGCACGGTCGGATCAACAGGGACCGTTCGCACGCCCAATGCCGTTCGGCCTGCCGATGATGGAATCGCCGTCGAAGGCCGTGACAGTTGTGGCGGGTCGGCCGGTTGCCTGGCGGGTGGCAGGGCCGCAGGAGGCGGGGCGGGCAGGGGAGAGGGGGATGCCGCGAACGCGGGCGGCGGGAGCACGCTTCTGGTAGCGGTTTCCGGAACCCGTTGCGTCGGGGCCGCGAAAGCCGGCGGCGCCGCCGCGAACGCTGGCATGGCCGCCGAGGCATTCGGGGCTGCGGTCTGGTCGACCGACTGCCAGTCGCGGGACAACGCTTCCGGCGGACGCGCGGAGGCCTGCGCCACCACGTCATCGATTCGGTTGTCGCGGCCGACCGCCATCTTGACCTCCTGGCCGGGCGCGATCGCGGCGAGTGCCGCCGCCAGTTCGTCGCCATTCCTCAGTTGCCTGCCATCAATGGCCAACAGCATGTCCTGTGGTTTCACGCCTGCCTTGGCAGCGGGGCCGCCTGGAGCGACGTCGACGACCACCAGACGCCCGGTCACCATGGCGTCATCGACGGCGATACCCAGCCAGCCATTGCCGGCCGCTGCCGGCTCCGATGAACGGGCGGCATTGGCCAGCCCCAACCCCGGCCCCTGTGCCGGTGTTTGTGGCGGCGGGATCGCTGCGGGGACCGTGGCGGGGGCGACAACGGACGGCAGTTGAGCAGGAGGTGTCGGAAAGGCAGGAACTGCCTGGCCAGAGGCCGCTGGATAGGGAGGACGGCCCGGGGCCGGAGAGGCGAGGGGCGTAGCCCGTGGCAGGGAGATTGGCTCCCCGATCGAGATGTCTTCCGGTTGGAAGGCGGCGGGGGCCGTCGCCGAAGGGGTGTCCGCGGGCTTCGGCAGGGCGGTGTCTGCCACCGGGGCATCGTCTGCAGCACGCGGGGCAGGTCCGCCGATGGCGGACGCTACAAGCACGGCGATGATCGCGATCCACCGGGCCGCGAGGGCGGATGAGAGCGAGTGGTGATGACGGCGATGCACGCAGAGGCGGATGGCCGCTGGGGAGCGAAGACTCAAACGCCGGAGATCGGGCATCGTGCGCATCCTGATGCGTGCCGAGAACGTCAATGAAGAACAGAGCGACGGGCGAAACGACGCCGCACGATCCGCACGTGGTGCATGCCGTGATCGCCACGCCCACCCGCACCAGTATAGGAAAATTTCGCGACGTGTGTGGCTGTCGGAAGGAATGGGCATTTTCGGCGATTTCGCACAGTTTGTGCACCGTGCAACGCGATGTTCTGCCGCCGTGCAGCGAGCGTCCGCATCCAGCTTTGACGGTATTGCAGAGGGGCCGTGATCACTCTTTCGGCGGCGCTGCTGTCATGGCTTTGACAGCACTGCTGTCACTCCTATACTCGCCGCGCGAAGAGTGTCGGGACGAACGAATCAAGGATGAACTCAAGGATGCACTCGGGGCAGCGGTCGTCAGGCCGCCGCGGGGTGCGTCTTTATTGCACGGAGCAGCCATGGCGAAAGCGGCGGTCATTGCGACGGAGGGTGGCAATGGGCCGCACCGTACACAGGGCTTACCCGCAGTGGGCTTACCCGCAGTGGGCGTTCCAGAATCATGCAGTGGCCAGGTGGACGAACGCCGGCGGTTGGCGAGCCTGGTGGAAGCGTCTCTCAGGGAACGGCTCGGCGGTGAACGGTATGCCGTCTGGTTTGGCGATGCCGTCAGCTTCGACGTGGAGCCCGAGGGAGCTGGCAATGGTGGGTGCGTCGTCGTCAGTGTCGGCAACGCGTTTTCGCAGGAGTGGCTGAAACGTACCTTTCATGCCGATGTTGCCGCCGCCGTGCAGACAGCCTGCGGCATGGCATGGTCTGTCGCCTGGCGAACCGGTGCTGCAACGGCGTTGGTGATCGTGCCGGCTGTTGCGTCCGCTCCGGCTATTGCGGCCGCGCCGGGCTTGCTGCGGCCGGTGACGGCGTCTGGACCTCGCAACGCCGTCCGGACCAGCCGGGCCGGCGCGACGAGGCAGGCCGGAAACGGCATCGTCCCGGCTGCGGAAGCCCGCGGCGGCATCTCGGCGCGGCGGCCGGCGGCCGGCCTCGACAGCTTCGTGGTGGGACCGAGCAACCGCATGGCGTTTGCGGCCATCGAAATCGCCGCTTCGCGGCCCGGCGAGATGTCGCCCTTGGTCCTGCATGGTCCCAGCGGCGTTGGCAAATCGCACCTGCTCGAGGGTATCTGCGGGCGGTTTCGCGATCTGCATCCGGGGGCGACCACGCTCCTGCTCTCGGCTGAACAGTTCACGACGAGCTTTCTTCAGGCGCTCCATGGGAGCGGGCTGCCCGGCTTTCGCCGCGGGTGCCGCAACGCCGACCTGCTGGTGATCGACGACCTGCAGTTCTTCGCCGGCAAGCGGGCGACGCTGATGGAGGTGCAGCAGACCGTCGATGCCCTTCACCGGCAGGGGCGACAGATGGTCTTTGCCTCGGACCGCGACCTTGAGGCGCTCGACGGCCTCGGACCCGATCTCCTCACGCGTCTGCGCGGCGGCATGATCGCCCGCATCGAGCCGCCAGACTACGACGTGCGTCGCGGTATCGTGGCGGGCACTGCCGCCGCGCGTGGCGTGTCGCTGCCCGACGAGGTGATCCACTATGTGGCGACCCACATGACCCGCCACGCCCGCGAACTCATCGGCGCCCTGAATCGGCTCGAGGCCACCAGCCACATGCTGGGCCTTCCGGTCACGGTCGGCATGGCAGAGGAGGCGCTGGCCGACCTCGTGCGGTCGAGTGCACGGAGCGTGCGACTGGCCGATGTCGAACGGGCTGTCTGCTCCGCCTTTGGCATCGAGTCGGGCAGCCTGCAATCGTCGCGTCGCGCCCGCACCGTCAACCATCCGCGGATGCTCGCCATGTTTCTGGCCCGGCGGCACACCACGTCGGCGTTGACGGAGATCGGCAGCTACTTTGGCCGTCGCAGTCACTCGACGGTGATTTCGGCGCAGAAGACCGTGGGGGAATGGGTGGCGCAGCGGTCGCGGATCGTGCTGGCCGACGCGACGTGGGACATCGAAGAGGCGATCCGCCGCGTCGAAGACGTCCTCCGCGCGGGCTGACGCGAAAAGGGGACGCAGCTCTTTTACCCGGACAGGTAAAAGACAATTAAAAGAGCTGCGTCCCCTTTTCTACCTCCTACTTTTTTTCCACCAGCCGCTCTTCGAGGCTCGACTTGTAGCGGACGCTCGATTCCGGTCCTTCGAAGCCGACGACGCGGCGGTCGATGCCGGTGGTGCGGCGGAGGACGCGGCCGCGTTCGATATCGAAATCGATCGTGCCGTTCCAGATGCGCTCGAGCAGGCGGGATTCGAAGCGGGGGTCGTCGATCGGCGTGAGGACCGTGGTGTCGACGCGGATCGTCGCGACGCCGTCCCTGATTCCCGTGACCTGGTAGCGGAGGCGTGTGCGCACCGCCTTCCGCGCGCCACCGGGAACCTCCACGACCACCTCCTGCGGTACGGTCCACTCGACCCCTTCGGCCACGGGTCCCTCCGGCAGCGGCACGACCACGAGGTCACCCGTGCTGGAGGGCGGGCACGGGCGGAGATCCCTGCGCTCGATCACGCGGCCGCTGCGGTCCACCACCAGCCGCGAGAGCGGTACGCCGAGGCTCGCCTTGACCGTTTCGTAGCCTGGTGGCGCCGGTTCGTCGTCGCGGCTGCTCCAGCGGATCTGGCCGCGGTCGCTGGTGCGGGAGGTCATGGTCACGTCGTCGACGGAGTGCTCGAGCGTGGTTTGGCCGTCGGGAGCGACGGCCACGACCGTCCAGGTCTTTCGCGAATCGGTGGCGGTCTCCGTCGATTGCGACGTCGCACCCACCGTGGTTTCGGTGAGGGCCCGGTGCGACACGTCCATGTCGATCTTTTCGCCGAGATGGAAGCGGTATTCGAGCGTCACCCGCGGCGCTGCAGGGGCGTCGTCGTCGGCGCGGCCGACGGCGGCACAGGAGCACACGCAGACCAGCAACCGCGACAACGAATTTCGCAACGGGCGTCGCGTCATAAAGCTTCTCCAGCGGTCGCCTCGCCCGCGCGAGGTGCCCGCTGTCCCGCGCCGTGGATGCCTCCGCCCCAATGGAGTTTGTCGCGGAGCGTGCGGTAATAGCCGTGCGTCCGCGTCTCCACGAGCGTGAACCGGGGCGTCGCCCGGCGGATCAGCACCCGGTCCGCAGCCACGACGTCTGTGATCAGTCGTCCGTCCACCACGCAGGCTGAGCCCTCGTTGGGCCGCGGGACGAGCAGTTCGAAGCTGCGCATCGCGGAATCAATGACGGTGCGGTTGGTCAGCGTGTGGGGGTTGAGCGGCGTGAATATGAAGGCGTCGAGATCCTTGCGGACGATCGGGCCGCCAGCCGAGAGGTTGTAGGCGGTCGAGCCGACCGGAGTGCTGACGATCAGGCCGTCGGAGCGGTACGTGGTGGCAATCTCGCCGTCCACGAAGAGGCAGATCTCGATCATCGAGAACGGCGGGCCGGCGAGGATCGACGTCTCATTGAGCCCCAGTTCTCGGTGGATCGTCTGGCTGTCTCGGATCACCTCGGTCTCGAACATCAGATGCTCGACGAGTCGGAATCGACCGCTGGCGATGTCGTCGAGGACCGAGTTCACTTCGACGATCGAGAAATCGGCGAGGAACCCGAGCGTGCCGAGATTGACGCCTAGCACGGGAACCTGCTCATGCCCCATCCAGCGAGCCGTCCGGAGGATCGTGCCGTCGCCGCCGAGCGCGAGCACGAGGTCGGCCGTCGTGCCGTCGTCAGGATGGAAACGGCCCTCGCTCCATTCGTTTCGCAGTGCGAGCCGGGGGGTGACGCGATGGCCAGCCTTCTCCAGCACCCCCTGCAGGCGCCGGGCCTCCGTCACGACTGCCGGCACTTCGCTCGAGCCCGCAATCACCAGACTGAGCTCCCGTGGCGATGGATGCTGGGGAAGCAACCGGGAAGGAACGCTCATGGGTTGGCACGCCGGTTGGAAGGAAGGGTACCGGAAGTCGGGTCAGCCTGATGCTCGAATGGCAGGTTTCGACGCTAGCCACGGGCGGCGGCGGCGTCAGTTGCCACAGGTCCTGCAGATTCCGGTTGTGGTTCGCGACCAGCCAGGTGGCGACATGCGGCCGCGATGCCGTCGGTATCGAGCCCAAGATCGGACAGCAATTCGCCCCGTTCGCCGTGCTCCACGAACCGGTCGGGAATTCCAAGGCGCCTGATGGGGCCGGCGTGCACGCCCGCGTCGTTCACGGCTTCGAGCACCGCGCTGCCAAAGCCCGTCTGCAGGGCATTCTCCTCCACGGTCACCACCCACGGGGCCGCTTCAATCCACGCCGGCAGCCTTGCGTCGAGCGGCTTGACGAACCGGGCATTGACCACGCCCACCTCGAGCCCCTCGTCGCGAAGCCTCGCCGCTGCCTCGAGGGCATTCCCCAGCAGCGTGCCACAGGCGACGATGAGGCCGTCGTGTCCCTCGGCGAGCAGTTCGGCACGGCCCAGTTCGATCGCCGTCCGATCTCCCGCGTGGCGTTCGACGACCGCCTTCGGATACCGGATCGCCACCGGCCCGTTGTGACTGAGAGCCCAATTGAGCATGGCGGCGAGGTCGTGCTCGTCGCCGGGAGCCAGCACCGTCATGTTGGGAAACAGCCGGAGGTAGCCCAGGTCGAAGGAACCATGGTGGGTGGGGCCGTCAGGGCCGGTGAGTCCTGCCCGGTCGAGCATGAACAACACGGGCAGATTTTGCAGACAGACCTCCTGGAATATCTGGTCGAACGACCGCTGCAGGAAAGTGCTGTAGATGTCGACGATCGGCCGGCACCCCACCTTGGCCTGCCCCGCCGCGAAGGCGACGGCGTGCGATTCGCAGATGCCGACGTCGAAGAACCGGGCGGGGAATTCCTCTCGCACCTTTTCCAGTTTGTTGCCCTGGCACATGGCCGCCGTGAGCACCGTCACCCGCTCGTCCTGCCGCATGCAGTCGGCGATCGCAACGCTGGCCGTGTCGGTGTATGAGCGGGCCGACGACTTCTTGATCGACACGATGCAGTCATCGTCATCGCACTCGAACGGTGCCGGCGTGTGGAAGAAGACGGGATCGTCCTCGGCTGGCTTGAAGCCGTGCCCCTTCTCGGTGAGCACGTGCAGCAGGATCGGCCCCTCCTCGTCCTTGACCAGTTCGAGGTAGCGGATCAGGTTTGGCAGGGAATGCCCCTCGACAGGGCCGAAGTACCGCACGCCCATCGACTCGAAGAGCATGCCGCCGTGGAGCGTTGCCTTCAGCGAGTCCTTGACGTTGACGATCATCCGCTCCATCCGCCCGCCCACCATGGGCACGCCCTTGATCACCTCCTTCGCCTGATTGCGAAGTCCGCGATACCACGGGTTGGTGCGGATCACGTCGAGGTATTCGGCGAGGGCCCCCACTCGCGGGCAGATCGACATCCGGTTGTCGTTGAGGATCACGATCAGCCGCTTCTTGAGAAACCCCGCATTGTTGAGCGCCTCGAACACGATGCCCGAGGGCAGTGCCCCGTCGCCGATGACGGCCACCGCGCGGCGGTCGCCGCGGCCGCACAGGTCGTCACCGCTGGCCAGTCCCAGGGCGGTCGACACGCTGGAGCCGGCATGGCCGGTCATGAAGAGGTCGTAGGGACTCTCGTCGGGGTTCGGGTAGCCCATCAGGCCGCCCTTGGTCCGGATCGTGCCGATGCGGCTGTAGCGGCCGGTAATCAGCTTGTGCGGATAGATCTGGTGACCGGTGTCCCAGATGAGCCGGTCGCGGCTGAAGTCGAAGACCTTGTGCAGCGCCAGGCAGAGCTCTACGACGCCCAGATTGGATGCAAAGTGGGCCGTACGACTGGCCGCCACCTCGCACAACGCCTTGCGCATCTCGGCAGCAAGCTGCTCGAGTTGCTCTGGCGTGAGCCCCTGGAGATCGTGGGGCGACATGATGGAGGGAAGAACCGCGGCCATGTTCACGGGAACATCCTGTTCCCATCCTCGGGGGATCGAGCTTCCTGACGGGGTCGTTATAGCTAATTTATAGCCGCGGGACCGTTTTGGCAGCCGTCTGATCGGTTTCGGTCAGTAATTTCGGCGAATAATCCAGTGGGCGAGTCGGGCCAGGTCGTCTGCTGCCGGACCGATGCCGGCCACGGCCGCGACGGCCTCCCTGGCCAGGGCGTTGCCCCGTTCGCGGCTCGCTTCCAGCCCGATGACTGAGGGAAACGTGAGCTTGCCGCGTTCCACGTCCTTGCCGACCCGCTTGCCGACCGCGGCCTCGGTGCCCTCAGCGTCGAGGATGTCGTCGGCGATCTGGAACGCGAGTCCGAAGGCCCTGCCAAACGCCGCGAGCATGGCGTGCTGTTCCTGGCTGGCCGCCACCGACAGGCCGCCCAGTTCAAGTGCTGCGATGAACAGCGCCCCGGTCTTGCGGCGGTGGATCCGTTCCAGCCACGCCACCTGCTCGGCGGCGGGGGCCGACGTCATGTCGCTGACCCAGCCGCGTTCGGCAGCCAGATCGTCGGCCTGTCCACCCACGAGCGCCTCCCCGCCCGACGCGCGAGCGAGCACGAGGCAACCCCGTGCGGCGGTCGCGGCTGGCATGCCGCGAGCGAGTGTTTCGAAGGCTGCGGCCTGCAGGGCATCGCCGCAGAGGATCGCGGTCGCCTCGTCAAACTGGCGGTGGCAGGTGGGCCGACCCCGGCGGAGATCGTCGTCGTCCATCGCCGGCAGATCGTCGTGCACGAGCGAATACGCATGGATCATCTCCACGGCCAATGCTGCGGGCGTGGCAGCCTCCCACGCCGCCTCGGGCGATCGCCCCTTCCCTCCGCTCGAGCAAGCTGTCGCAGCCCAGAGCACCAGCGCCGGACGCAGTCGCTTGCCGGGCGCGAGCAACGCGTATCGCATCGCATCGAAGAGACGGGGCGATGCATCGGCAGACATCCCAATCGCAGTATCGAGACGGGCATCCATGAAGCAACGGACCCGTTCCAGGGACTGCATCACTGCCGCGTCGAGATCCGCAGCACCGCTCACTTCGATCATGGCATCCCGATCCTCAGGGCGTGACGGCATCGTGGCGGGGTCAGCAATCAGATTGGTCGCAGGGAACCCCCCCGCGCATGCCTCGAAGCTCGTTTGGAAGGAGAGGAATGGTAGCAGTTTGTGAGAAAACGTTATGGACGGACTGGTGCCGAGGACCGTTAGCCGGCCTCTCCGGCATCGTCCATGCCAGGCAGGCGTTTTGGCCGGCCGGGACGGGGAGCGGGGCGGGCCGCGCGTCGTCCGTTCGCATCGCCATCGGCGGCTGATCCTCCGGCCGTCGTTCGGCCTGGCCTCTCCGCAGACGCAGACGCCTCCGATCCGACCGGCTCCAGGATCGGCCGGCCCTGTTCGTCGATCCTCACGAGCAATCGCACACGTTCCTCCACATCCGCGAGCTGTTCGTGAAGCCGCCTGAGAATCGCCACGCCCCGCTCGTAGGCTCCGATCGAGTCGGAGAGGCCGAGGGCGCCCGATTCCAATCGATTCACGAGGTCGTTCAGTTCAGCCAGCGACGTCTCGAACGGGACAACCGCAGGCTGGGCAGGATGGGGTGATTTTCCGGCCTCGTCGGCCGGGGTCGATTCAGGGTTTGTGGGCATCGGCTGAGGTCCTTTCCACTCGGCTCCAGATTTTTCCATCGGCAAGTTGGGTGACGATCGCAGCGCCGGGCTCCACGCCCGCCACCGACTTGAGGGCGCCGGACGATTTTGTTCCGGCCGTGATGCCGTCGGCGTCGAGCCACGTCACGGACCATCCGCGGGCCAGCAGCTTGAGCGGGCGGCCTGCCTCGAGTCGGGCCGCCGCGGCGGCCAGACGCTCGCGATTGCGATCGACGGCCGCCGCGGCAAGCCGATGGAGCCTGGCGGCCTGCTGTTCGAGCGTCGCGGCTCGGTCGCGCACGAGTCTCTCCGGGTCGGCGAAGATCCGCGAGCGGGCGAGTTGGCCGATGCGGTCGCGGGCCATGTCGATCCGCCGCAGCAGCCCCGCCTGAAGCCGCGAGCCCAGCATGTCGAGCGTGGCGGCCACCTGCGGCCCGTCGGGGGAAACGCGGACGGCGGCGTCGGTTGGCGTGAGCGCACGGAGATCGGCGACGAGGTCGGCGAGGGAGACATCGATCTCGTGGCCCACCCCCGACACGACCGGCACCGGCGATGCGAAGATCGCCCGCACCAGCACCTCTTCGTTGAAGCTCCAGAGATCCTCGAGGCTGCCTCCACCGCGAACCAGCGCGATCACGTCGACGGCCGGCACGAGCCTGGCGGCGCTGGCCAGCGCGGCGGCCAGTTCCTCCGCGGCTCCCGCCCCCTGCACCCGCGAGGGCACGACGATCACTTCAGCGCACCGCCACCGTGAAAACAGCGTCGTGAGGAAATCTGCGATGGCCGCCCCCGTGGGGCTCGTGACCACGGCGATCCGTCGTGGGAACGCCGGAATGGGCCGCTTGCGGCCGGGGGCAAAGAGCCCTTCACGTTCCAGCGTGGCATGCAGCTTCCTGAGCCTCGCCTCGAGGCTGCCGGTGCCCACCGCGTGCAGCCGGTCGATCGTGAGTTGGTAGGTGCCGCGCGGGGCATACAGTTCGATCTTCCCGTGGCAGATCACCTGCAGTCCGTCCACAGGCTCGATCGCCAGGTGGGGCAGCGCACCCCGCCAGACCACGGCGCGGAGCAGGGCCGTGTCATCCTTGAGCGACAGGTAGATGTGGCCCGACGAGGCCCGGACCAGATTGCTGACCTCACCGGTGACCCACACGTCGGAGAACCGCGACTCGAGGTGCTCCTTGACGCGCGACGTGACCTCCGACACGCTCAAGGCGTCCTGCGGCGGGCTGCGACGGTCGGAAAGCTGGCTGTCGTCCATCGTGGCACAGTGTAGCACCCGCGCCGCCATCATCGACGCAGTTCGCCGCAGACCCCGAGTGTTCGATCAGACCTTCGTGCCGTACCGGATCCCGCATGCCCTCTTCGTCGTCTCCTCTGCCGGCATCCCCGTCCGCCGATCCCGCCGCGCCGGCACCGGCGGCACGCGGTGCGCTGCTGATCGTGTTTCTCACGGTGTTCATCGACCTGCTCGGCTTCGGCATCGTGCTGCCGGTGATGCCGCGGCAGGCGGAGCCCTATCTCACGGCACTGGGGCTCGAGTCGATCGGCGTCGGCGTCTCGATCGGGATCCTGTTCTCCGTCTTCTCGCTGATGCAGTTCATCTTCAGCCCGATGTGGGGACGCATCTCCGATGCGATCGGGCGGCGGCCGATGCTGCTCCTGAGCCTGTTGGGGTCGGTCGTCTTCTACGCGGTGTATGGGTATGCGGTGACGTTCCCGAAAGACCGGGCCGCGACGGCGCTCGCGCTCATGCTGTTGTCGCGGATCGGCGCCGGCATCGCCGGCGCGAGCGTCGGCACCGCCGCGGCGGTGATCGCAGACTGCACCACGCCGCAGAACCGGGCCCGGGGCATGGCGCTCATCGGCATCGCGTTCGGTGCGGGTTTCACGCTCGGCCCCCTGATCGCCTACTTCGGCCTGGCGCTCTTCAATCAGCAGCCATGGGGCGTGGGAGCGTTGGCGTCGATGCTGTCGTTCGTCGCCCTCCTGATCGCGATCTTCGTCTTCAAGGAGACTCGCCGACCGGGGGCCCGGTCGGCGAAGGAGTTTCCCAGCATGTCGCGGACGGCGGCCGTCCTGCGGATGCCGCAGGTCGGGGCTCTCGTGCTGATCTACTTCCTCTCGATCTTCTCGTTCGCCAATTTCGAGGCCACGCTGGCGCGGCTGACAGAGTCGGCCTTCGGGATGAAGGACGACGACAACTTTCTCGTCTTTGCGTTCATCGGCCTGATGCTGATGCTCGCGGGCGGTTTCTATCGCCCGTTGGCCAAGCGGCTGCCGGAGACGCGGCTGCTGGCGGCGGGCATCGCGCTGATGATCCTCGGGCTCGGGGGCGTGGGACTCGTGGCCTGGGCCGTGCACGGCGGGCTGGCGGGGAATGGCTGGCCCCTCGACAAGCTCTTCTACGCGGCAGCCGCACTGGCAGTGGCCGGCTTCGCCTTCGTCAATCCGTCGGTCTCAGCGCTGATCTCGAAGAGTGCCGATCCCGACCGGCAGGGGGAGGTGTTGGGTGTGAACCAGTCGTTCGCGTCGCTTGGTCGGATTCTCGGGCCCTTCGTGGGCTCGATGCTGTTCGCGATGAACGCCGCGCACACGCTCCCCTACGTGGCTGCGGTGGCCGTGCTCTCATTCGTGGCCATGCTCCTGCCGCGGCTCGGCGGCGCCGACGAGCGTTGATCGTGATTCCTCCGACCGGCTCCTCGGCATCGAGAGGTTTCAAGACTCGCGCGTCAGGCCGTAGAGTTCGAGCTTGCGGTAGAGCGTGGCGCGGCTGATGCCGAGCTCGGCCGCGGCACTTGGCACGCTGCCGCCTGTCCTGCGCAACGCCTCGATCACGAGGATGCGCTGCCAGTCTTCGAGCTTGAGCGTGCCGGTCTCGGCCACGAACGAACCGATGCGGGCCGTCCCCGGCTCCTGTTCGCCGCCCCATCCCGCCAACAGCCGCAGGTTCGCCTCACTGACGGCGATCGTCCCGCCGAGCAGGCCGCCGTGCCCCGCGACCGTCGTGCCGGCTGAATGGTCTGCCGCGTCGAGCATCACCACCGAATCGAGTCCCACCGTCTGCAGCGAGCCCAGGTCGGCTGCGGCGGCGTTGCGGCCGCCAGTCGATCCGGCGTGCCCGGAGCAGGCGGCGGAGGCGAGGCTGGCGAGGGCCACGAGGAAATCGAAATCGGCACTCCGCATCGAGCCGTTCGCCGCCGAGGCGACCAGCGCCGCATGCACCCGCTCGCGTTCCACGATCGGCAGGCAGGCGATCTCTGGTTCCGCGTCGTGGGCGGAGTCGGCAGCAGCCACCCAGACGGCATTGCCATCGCGGGCGACCAGTCGCGCCGTCGATTCACCCACGAGCGTGGCCAGTCCGCTGCCCGGTGGAACGACGCACACCGGCTCCAGGGTCCCTTCCTCACGCACGCGAAACCAGCCGACGCTGGCGGCGCCTGAATGCTGCGCCGCCAGTTCCAGCGTGGACTCGATCACTTCGCGGATGCTCCGTGAGGCGAGCAGTCGGATGCTGGCCTGGTAGAGCAACAACGGTCGCCTTGCGTCGTCCGTCGAACCGATCGATGACCTCCGCAGCACGCTGCCCTCGAGTTCGGCCACCGGGCGGCAGCGGACGAAGTGGCCACGATCGGCGACTGGCGTCGCGGTCGTCGCCGGCGGCAGTTGCTTGAATACGAGTTCCGATGTTCCCACCCGGACCACCGCGCCGTCCGAGATCACCGTCGACCTGACCGGCACGCCGTCCAGGTAGGTGCCATTGCGGCTGTCCAGATCGTGCAGCACCCAGATGTTCTGTGGGGCGTCGAAACGCACTGCGGCGTGCGTGCGGCTGGCCAGGCGGTCCGCCACCACGATCGTCGCCTCGGGCGAACGGCCGAGCGTGTTGTCGTGCGCGGGGTTGAGCACGAACGTGGGCCCGGGGCGTCCGGCGATCCGCAGCATCAGCGCCGCTGGCGCCGGGTGGATCAGGGGAGTGGAAGTGGAAACCGATGCGCTCGACACAGGGGAGCTCTCGGGTGGAT
>JBIIOL010000072.1:0-10335 GCA_044336965.1 Pirellulales bacterium
CAGGGCGGGAGCGGGACGTGGCGTTTCACCACACATCACTATAAATTTGATCGGTCGGCGATGGAACTGCTTATCGCCAACTGTGGCATCATCCCGGCCGTCACGTGCCCTCTGAAAGCCCCTCGCCTTGCCATTCCTCTCCGCCCGTGCCGTTGCCCGCCTGGCAAAAAGTCCTTTCCGCCGGCTGTTTTTTGGGATGACCGCCCCCGGCTCCCCGAGGACTGAGGCTCCATCCGCTTGCGGGTGGACGGGGGGAAGAACACGGGGCGTGTTGGTCGTGGGGCACGGGACGGCCGACCCGGTGGGGGCCGAGGAGACTCGGCAGGTCACGGCACTCGTGGCGGGGATGCTGCCAAATGTCGCCGTGGAGTTGGGGTTTCTCGAGGTCATCGGTCCCACCATCGGCGAGGCGCTCGATCGGTTGGCCTCGCGGGGCTGTGCGGAGGTCGTGGCTGCCCCACTCCTGCTGTTCACGGCCGGGCATGCCCGACGCGATGTTCCCGAGGCGGTCCGTGACGGCGCCGCCCGAGCGGGGCTCGTCGTGCAACAGTCGGATTCCCTGGGCTCGCATCCCGACATCCTGGCGCTCACGCAGCAGCGACGCCGCGAGGCGTTGGCATCGCTCGCCACGGTGCCGGCGGCAAATACGGTGCTGTTGATGATCGGGCGAGGATCGAGCGATCCGACGGCCCACCGGCAACTGCACGACTTTGCCCTGGCCTCCAACCCATGCCAGGCACGCATCGAACTGGGATTCGTGGCTGCCGCCCGGCCGACGCTGCAGGAGGCGATCGAAAATGCGGCCGCCGGGGCTCACGTCGGGAGCGGTGACTCCGTCCGCCGCGTTGTCGTGCAGCCGCACCTTCTCTTTCGTGGCCACGTAGAAGAGCAGGTGACGGCTGCGGTGGCTCGCGGCCGTCAGGCACATCCGGGGATCGAATGGGTGCAGGTCGGGCGGCTTGGTGCCGATCGGCTCGTGGCGAGTGCGCTGATCGCCCACGCTGCGGCAGCATTCCCCGGCTCCGCCTTGTCGTGAATGCAGGGTCGTGAATGCAGGGCCGGCAGGGGCAACCCTGCGGGGAAAGTCGCGCGAACTGTCTTTTCCGGCAGCAAAGAACATCTCGTCAGAAACCGGTCGATTCGTCAGAATGCAGTCGTGAGTCTTGGAACGTCCCGAGGGTAAGGAGTCAATTCACGTGAGCGGCAATCGTCCCACCCACGCCGGCCGGCAACTGTCGGCGGTGTTCGCGGCCTGTCTGTTCGTCGCCCTCGTTGTCCCGAGCCGCGGTGAACAGCCGCCTACGGCCGTCGGGCAGGCCACTGCCGGCAACTCCGCCCCGTCCGCCGCGGGCGGCAAGCCCGGGCCCAACGACCGGCAAATCACCCTCGCCGTTCGCAGCTATCTGGAGCGGGAGCACTTCCTGCGGCACCCGATCGACGACGATATCGCCAAGCGTTGGTTCACGATCTTCCTCGAGGGGCTCGACCCATGGAAGCTGCATTTCCTGCAGAGCGACATCGACGGCTTTCTACAGAAACGGGATTCGCTCGACGAAATGGTGAAGCGCGGCGACGTGAGCTTCGCCTACGAGGTCTTCAATCGCTTTTTGGAACGGGTCGATGCCCGGCTGCCGTTGATCGAAAAGATGGTCAACGGACCGCAAGATTTTACCAGGCAGGAGTCGATCGTCATCGATCGAGAAGCCGCGACCTGGGCCAAGAGCGAGGCAGAGGCCGAGGACAACTGGCGGAAGCGGATCAAGTACGACCTGCTCGTGCAGAAGATGGAGAAGACGCCTCCGGAGGAGGCGAAGGACAAACTGCTGCGCCGATACAAGAGCTTCGCCAAGCGAATGCACCAGATGACCGCGGACGAACTGCTCGAGACCTATCTCACGGCGCTCACCAGCAGCCTCGATCCCCACACGAGCTTCATGTCACCGGGAACGCAGGAGAATTTCGCCATCGCCATGCGGCTGCAGCTTGATGGCATCGGCGCACAGCTCAAGGGCGAGGATGGCTACACGACCATCATGGAACTCACGCCGGGCGGCGCCGCCGACCGCGACGGACGGCTGAAGAAGAAGGATCGCGTGGTGGGCGTCGGTCAGGGCCAGGAGGGGGAGATGGTCGACGTCGTCGATATGAATCTCAACGAGGTGGTGAAACTCATCCGCGGCAAACGGGGCACGATCGTTCGTCTCAAGGTGATCCCGGTCGGGGAAACGGTGTCCAAGATCTACGACATCACGCGTGACAAGATCGAGCTAAAGGATGCCGAGGCACGGGGAGAGATCGTGGAGGATGGTAAGAAGCCGGACGGATCACCCTGGCGGATCGGCGTGATCAATCTGCCCAGTTTCTACATGGACATGGACGGCGCACGGCAGGGGCAGGCCGATTACAAGAGCAGCACCCGCGACTGCAAGCGACTGATCGAGGAGTTCAAGCAGAAGGGTATCGATTGCGTGGTGCTCGACCTGCGGAACAACGGTGGTGGCTCGCTGCCGGAGTCGATTTCGCTGACGGGTCTGTTCATCGACAGTGGTCCTGTCGTTCAGATCAAGGATGCCGACAAGCGGGTGCAGCAGTACGATGACACCGACCCCGGGGTGTCGTGGGACGGCCCGTTGGTGGTGCTCACGAACAAGTTCAGTGCCAGCGCAAGCGAGATCGTGGCGGGCGCTATTCAGGACTACCGACGCGGGCTCGTCATCGGCGACAAGGCAACGCACGGCAAGGGGACGGTGCAGAGCCTGCTCGACCTCGGTCGCCAGCTCTTCCAGCGGCTGCCGAACGCCCCGTCGCTCGGTGCCATCAAGATCACGATGCAGCAGTTTTACCGGCCGCTCGGGGCCAGCACGCAGCTCAAGGGCGTGCAGAGCGATGTCGAACTGCCGAGCATCACGACCCACCTGCCGGTGGGCGAGTCGGACCTCGATCATGCGATTGACTTCGACAAGGTGGCGCCCGCGGCATTCCAAACCAGCGGCCGTGTGACCGACGACGTGCTGCGTGCCCTCCGGGAGCGTTCGGCGACGCGGATCGCGAAGGACGAGGACTTTTCCAAGGTGCAGAAGGACATTGCCCAGTACGAGAAGCGGAAGAGCGAGAAGACGATCTCCTTGGTCGAGTCGGAGTTCTCGCGGCAGTGGAACGAGGGGAAGGCCGCGGAAGACGAGGAGAAGAAGCTCGAAGAGGAGATGGACGCCCAGCGGCGGCCGGTCGTCAAGCGGGACTTCTACTTCAACGAGGCGATGAACGTGACGGCTGACTACCTCAACTCACTGGCGGGCGGCGCGGGACTGGCCCGCACGAACCGACCTGCGGAGGCGCCGCGGCCCGCGCCGGTGCCGGTGCTGCAGTAGAACTCCTGCACGCAATGGTTCGCCGGCTGCGGCATGCTCGTCGCCGGCGGATTCTGCTACAGGATGCTCCTGGACGAATCGTGCATCTCTCGTGAGTCGCAGAATTCACCGGCTCCTGCGCGTGCCTCCGACCGGCTCCTTAGCATCGGGAGATTTCTTGTCTCCCTTCTGCGGCCGTTCGTATGGTGCTGGATGTGATCTAGCCTTGGAGCACCGCTTCGATGCCGTGGAGCGGGTCGGGGTGGGCGAGGGGGATCGACAGGTCGCGGAAGAGCAGGGCGGGGTCGACCCGCTTGTCGGCGCCACGGGTCCGTGGCATGGACGGATCCCAGGCGGGGGGTGGGCTGCCCGTGATGGCGGCCAGATGGCCGTACCAGTCGCGTCGTTGGACGGGATGCCCGTCTGAAACGACGTAGAGCGGTTCGATCGCGGCAGCCGCAGCCACCGCACACACGACAGCGGCCGCATCGTCGACGTGAATCAGGTTCAGCCAACTGTCCGGATCGGCCGCGATGGGGCGACCGGCCTTGAGGTCGTCGAGCCGCGGCAGGCGGTCCGGGCCGTAGAGGCCCGCGAACCGCAGGGCCACGCCAGGCCCCTGTGGGTGAGTCCGCAGGAGCGACTCCGCCTCCACGAGCACCTGGCCGGCCTCACGGCTCGGGTTCGTGGGAGTGACTTCGTTGACGACACCGCCTCCCTCGTCGCCCCACACTCCCGTGGAACTTGACAGGATCACCCGTGGTGAGCCAGCCAGGGCTTTGAGTAGCCGGGCCAGACCATGAACATGGACGTCACGATGAGTCGTGCCGCTGGAGCGGTCGAATCCCACGGCCCAGAAGACCGTGTCGAATGCTGGAAGCGAGTGCAGCGATTGCACCTGCGGAGAGCCCGGAGCCGCGGTGACGTCATACACGACGGGAGTGATCCCAATCGCCGCGAGTTCGGCCGCGCGTGCCGGGCTGCGGGTGATGCCGAACACGCGGTCGCCGGCGGCGAGCCAGCGTCGGGCGACTCTCGTTCCAAGATAGCCGCATCCGACGACCAGTCGCGTGGCCGTTGGCAGAGCCGTGGGTGAACTGGCAGCAGAGTTGTGTGGAGTATGCATACGAGGGTTTGTTTGCGGTCCGGGGCCGAGTCATGCGTCGAGCGGGCCAGGTCGCCGGCCTGCGGTGCCGTGCGCCTGCGCCTCGAGCCACGAGGAGAGGACGACCTGCGCCGCGATTGCGTCGGTTCGCTCCTTCTTCCGGCCTCGCGTCAAGCCGGATCCCGCCAGCAGGCCCGTCGCCTCACGGGAACTGTATCGCTCGTCATGAAAGACGACAGGCAGGTTCGTCTCCGCAGCCAGCCATGCACCGAACCGTTCGACCTCGACCGACATCCTGCTGTCGGTGCCATCGGCGTGGATCGGGAGGCCGACCACGAGGCCGACGATGGCCTCGTCGGCGATGAGCTTGCGAAAGAACGCCGCGTCGGCGTGCTTGTCGCCCGTCGTCTGTCGCACGCAGAGCGGGCTCGAAAGGATGCGGTGCGTGTCGCAGATCGCCACGCCGATCCGCCTGCGGCCGTAGTCGATGCCCGCGACGCGGCCCGCGGGAATGACGCCAGCAGCCTCTGTGGTGATCGGACGAAAATCTTCTGGCATGGGAGTTGTGAGGGTATCACTTGACCGCGGCGGCGGGAGCGGCTGCGGGAGGGGCAAAGCGGCCGGTCTTCAGGAATGCCGCCGTCGCCTGTTGTACTCCCGGGTTCTTCATCATCGCCGCGTGGTGGACAGGCAGCAGCAGGAAGTCGTTCGCCCCTGGCAGCCGGGTTTCCTCGACGCGGACCACCGCGTCGTCGTCACCTGCCAGAAAAACACTGTAGCCGCGGTCGTCTCCCTTGCCGCCGGCCACGATGCCGAAGGGGCAGGGGGGCACGGCCAGATCCTGCGAGATTTTGTTCCAATCGAGGACGAGTTCCCGGGCGGCTCCGTTGGATAGGGCCGCCAGCACGCTGATCTTCGCGACTTTCCGGGCAAGTTCGGACCCCTGGTTCGGAGGGCCGAGCATCACCATGCGGCGGACACGGGCGATCTCCTCCTCCGTGGCCAGCCCCATCCACCGTCGCACCACGAGGTTTCCCATGCTGTGGCCGACGAAGCTGATGCTGTCGGAGGCAGGAAGTCCCTTGATCACCGAGGCGAGTGCGCGCCCATGGGCGTCGATGCCAGCGCTCGTGCTGGCATAGCCAAAGGAGAGCACGGTGGCGTCGATGGTGTTCCGCAGGTAGGAAACCAGCGGCCGCATCGATCGGCGTCCTTCCCCGAGTCCGTGCAACACGATGACCGTCGGGCCGGCCACCGCGGAAACCTGACCGGTCTGTTCGAGCGTTGCGAGGGCCCCGAGACAGGCATCGTGCGAGCCCTCCTGCACGACCTCATCCTGCGGATCAAGGATGCGGCAGACATCCGCCCCGGGCCGACGTTGCAGCCGCCAATCGTGCCGGATGATGTCGTCGGACCATTGCAGCGAGTCGGCGGAACGCCGCAGGATTTTCATCCATTCGGCATCAGTTGCCACCGCCGGTGTCTCCGACGCCGGTGACTCTGATGTCTCTGTGGAATCGACCGGCATCTCCTCAGCCAACGTGGCTGCAGGAAGCGGCAGGCTGCATGCGAGCCAGCCTGCCATCAGCACGCGTGGGAGTGAAAAGGTGCTCACAGGAATTCCGTCCAGCCGCGTTTCTCGAGTTCGGCCACGACTTTTCGCACCGCCTCCTCGTGGGCACGGTGGGCGACGAGCGTGGCATCGGGCGTGTGTACCACAAGCATATCCGTCAGGCCCATCGTGACGACCAGATGGTCGTCGCCGGCATGCACGATCGTTCGCGAGGACTCGATTCCCAAGTGCCTGCCCACGACCGTGTTACCGTCGGCATCGCCGCCCCGCTGGCGGGCCACGGCCGACCAGCCTCCCAGGTCATCCCACGTGAACGGCGCCTCGATGACGACCACGTCGCGGGCGTGCTCCAGCACGGCGTAGTCGATGGAGATCCCCTTGATGGCGGCGAACTCCTCCGCAAACACCGTGTCGCGGGCGGGTGTGTCCCAGGCGTCGGCGATGCGGCGGAGGTGGGCGAGGCACTCCGGCTGCCGCTCGGCGAGCGCGGCCAGGATCGTGGACGCCTTCCAGACGAAGATGCCTCCATTCCAGAGGTAGTTGCCCGCCTCCAGATATTCCTGGGCTACTGCGGCGGGTGGCTTCTCACGGAACTGCGCCACTGCATTCACTGGGGCTTGCGGCCCGCCTCCACCCGGCTGAATCTGGAGCGGTGGACTCTCGAGCCTCGCGCCCTGCTGGATGTAGCCGAAGCATTCAGCGGGGTAGGTCGGCTTGATGCCGAAGGTGACGAGCCTGCCCGGTGACTGCTCGACGAGAGAAGCGGCCTGTCGGATCGCGTCGCGAAAACTCTCGGAAGGGCGGATCACATGGTCTGAGGGCATGACGGCCATGATCGCGTCGGGGTCGTGCCGCGAGACGAGCAACGCCGCCAGCCCGATGCAGGGAGCGGTGTCGCGCTTGCAGGGCTCGCCAACGAGGCCCGCGTCCGGCACCTGCGGCAGCTGCCGCCTGACCGTGTCGAGCAGACGACCCGCGGTGACCACCATCACACGATCCGGCGGCACGAGGCCGTCGAGACGTTCGACCGTGTCTTCGAGGAGGGTCTTGGCGCCCGCCAGCGGCAGGAGCTGCTTCGGCAGGGCGGCGCGGCTGGCGGGCCAGAAACGGGTGCCGGATCCTCCGGCCATCACGATCGCGTGCAGCATGGGATGCATCTCTCCGTATGGGGTTCTTTCGTGCAATCTGTGCAGATAGCGGGCGGCGGCAGGCTGTTCAGCCGCCGACCACGGTCGGGTGTTCGAGCAGCGTGCCTGACTCGAGCAGGCTCGCGATGTCAGTTTCGTCGATGATGCGATCCGCGGCCAGTTCAACATCGACGCCGTCGGCGACCTCGACTCCTGCCTTCGTGAGCAGGCGGCGGGCGTGGGCCACCATGGCGGCGTGCACGTGCTCGGCCGTGTCACTGGCGGCTCCTGACGGATTCTTCAACGGCGCAAATCCCTCGGAGGCTTCGATTTCGACGACACACACCCGCTGGGCCAGCGGCATCAGGTCGAAGATGAAACGCTCGAACTTGTAGGCGTTGGGAGACGTCGGCACGACGTGGTGGCCGTCGGCGTCGAGGCATGGCAACGCCTTGAAGGCCAGGTGGAGGGGGAGCGAGTCATGCCGCGCGGCCACCCGATCGAGAAATGCCTTCGCGAAGGCGTGCACCGCGATGCTGCCGGCATGGAAACGCAGCCGGCCATCGGGTAGCCGCTCAGCGGCGGCTTCCGCGGGCAGATCGCTGTATTCCACAACGCTGTGCCGGCCATCGCAGTCGACGACGACGCCGACTCGCTCGCCCGGCTCCTGCTTACGGACCACCTGCGTGCTGAAGTCGGCGTCGGACAGCAGGTGGTAGCCGAGGAACTCGGCCGCCAGCGGTATCGCGAGAGGGTTGTCGACCTGAAAGCTGACAATGTGCTCCACGCCCTGCCTGCCGAACCAGTCAAGCCCGCCGGCCTCCGCCAGCGCCACGAGCATGCCGCCATGGCCATCTGGCGCGAGAGCCAGATGACCAGGGCCGTCGAGCAGCAAATGGCCGGTGGCGGCGTCGAGTGCAGGCAGGTCGTGCTGGCGGAACACGAAGACACGAGCGGGATCGAGTCCGCAGCAGGCGTGGTCGGCGAGGAATGCACGCGTCTCGGCATCGGTGGCGGAACTGGTCATGATCGCCAGCGGCACGTCGCGGCCATACCGTCGACGGACGGCGACGAGCTTGCCGAGCAGGAGATCGAAGAGGCTCGCCTGCGACACTGGCCCGACACGGCAGAGCCCTTTCGGCCCATGGCAGCCAAGACGTGTTCCCTGTCCTCCGGCCACGAGAATGGCGCCGATCCGTCCGGCAGCCAGCGCCTCGCCACCGCGGCGGCGGGCATCTGCGGGCTGGATGCGATTGGCGTGGTCGCCCAGTCGAAGACAGGGTGGCGTGACGGCGGCGGTGAGATTGACTGCAGGCTCTCTCGCGTGCCCGCCCCCGGCCGCGAGTCGCTGCATCTGTGCGACCAACGCCCAGTCGACGGCCTCCAACTGGGACGCGAAGGCCCGCTGGGCAGACACGTCGAGCCTGCTCCAGAAGGCCAGCAGATGCTGCTGCCCAACACGCTCGAGACTGGCGACGAGATCTGGTGGGGGATTCATCCGCGGACCCACCTCCAGAACAACATGCACAGAAGCGGGAAGCCGACGAAAATCACCGTGTAGGTGAAGAGGGTGGTCCAGATGTGTTGGGGCCAGCGTGCCATGGGTTGGTTGGAGCGAGGAGGGCGTGTCGGCGGTGAGAGTGTTTCGGGGGACGCGTCATCCAGACTTCAAGACTGTGTCGTCGCGAGGACATCCACCGGAATCTCGATCGTCTCCTCGGCCGGCTCGTCGAGCCGGCACTCGATACGGACGCCCCAAGGGAGGACTTCCGCCGCGGTTACCACGGCTTCAACACCATCATAGTCGGTCGCGACATCGACCGTGGGCTGCGAAGGCAGTGGCGGACAGAAGCCGACATGTCCGTATCCCGAGCGTGCGCCTTTCGGCACCGCCACGCACACGCGTCCGCGAACGCACTCGGTGCCATCAGGCAGAACGATCCGCTCGAATCGCTGAAGCAGGCTGCCGGCCGCTGAGGCCAGCGACCCTTCCTGAAGCGGTCCCTGGCTCACGGGCTGGAGGGAGGCGGGCTGAAACGGTTCGGACATCGGTGCCGCTGCCGTCGGCAATGCGGACGCGATCGGGACCGCAGGCCGACGTAACGCAGCGGCACGCCGACTCTGGCCGAACCCGCCACGCGTGAGCCTGGCGGACGGCACTCGGACCACGGCCACGAGCGAGACGACGATCGTCACGATCGCGGCAAGGGCGTCCACCGTCGACGTCATCCGCAGCGGCAGGCAGACCGCGGCCACGGCCATGAGCAGGCCGAGCCGGGTGAGGAGGGCAGGTAACCATGAAGCGGCCGGACCACCGGTCCGAGCCGCCGTGACTCGCGTGGCCAGATCGCCGGCGGCCACCATCACCAGTCCGGCACCGCAGACCGCGAGCACCGCTTCCGGACCCGGCGGGGCCGCGATGGCGCCCGCGAAACTCCGTAGCAAGAGCACCACGCCACAGCCCACCGCCATGGCGCCGGCGAGCATGGCAATCAGGGGCATGAGTTGGTGCAGGAACGAAGCGGCTGCAACGGCCAGCCTGTCCACGGGCTCGTCCGTGCCTGCGCACGGCGAGCCGTCCATGGCTGGTGATCGTTGCAACACGGATGATCCTGATCCTGATGCGGGCTGGCGGCTCGCTGTCTCAGCCGACCGCGACGCCCGACTTGGCAGCCTTCGCCAGATCCTTGGCCCGCTCGGTGTTCTCCCACGAGAAGCCATCCCTGCCGAAGTGGCCGCCCGCGGCGGTCTTGCGGTAGATCGGCCGACGCAGGTCGAGGTAGTCGATGATGCCTCGCGGTGTCAGCGGGAAGAACTCACGGGCCAGTTCGCAGAGCCGCCCGTCCTCGATCTTCCCGGTGCCCTCGGTGTCGACATGCACGCTCACCGGCTCGCTCACGCCAATGGCGTAGGCCAGCTGCACCTCGCATCGGTCGGCGAGGCCGGCCGCGACGATATTCTTGGCGACGTGGCGGGCCATGTAGGCGGCGCTCCGGTCCACCTTCGTCGGATCCTTGCCGGAGAAGGCGCCGCCACCGTGGCGGCCCCAGCCGCCGTAGGTGTCGACGATGATCTTCCGCCCGGTGAGGCCGCAGTCGCCGTGCGGACCACCCACCACGAACCGCCCCGTGGGGTTGATGTGGTAGGTGATGTTGCTCGTGTCGAGATCCTTCGGCAGCAGCG